>JAXDDP010000140.1:0-26535 GCA_034676785.1 Anaerolineae bacterium
CCGCGCGCACGTGCGACTGCTGCGTCGAGCGCGGGCAACGGATCTGCTAGCCGAAAGGCCACCGGCTGCATGCAGCCTCCTCTCGTGACTGATGGCCCGGGCCCTTGTGGGGGCGAGGGCTGCGCTGCGTCAATGGGCCAGTCTTCTCTGGATCGCGCGAGCGGCGACGACGCCAGCAGCCGAGGCCTGGATGAGGCCGCGGGTGACGCCGGCGCCGTCGCCACAGGCGAACAGGTTCTCGACCTCGGTCTCGAGGTCGGTCGTGAGCTTGAGACGGTTCGAGTAGAACTTGACCTCGACGCCGTAGAGCAAGGTGTGACGCGAGGCGACGCCCGGGGCGATCTCGTCCAGGGCGTGGAGCATCTCGAGGATGTCCACGACGTAGCGGTAGGGCAGGACGAGGTTGAGGTCACCAGGGATCGCGCTGGGCAGGGTGGGTGTGATGACGGAGCGGGAGAGGCGCTCGTGGGTGGAGCGGCGACCCGATTCGAGGTCGCCGAGGCGCTGGACCATAATGCCGCCGCTCAAAAGGTTGGCGAGCCGGGCGATGCTCTTGCCGTAGGTGATGGGGTCGTCGAAGGGCTCGGTGAAGCTCTTGCTGACCAGGAGCGCGAAGTTGGTGTTGGCGGTCTTGTGATCGGCGAAGGAGTGGCCGTTGACGGTCATGACGTCGCCGGCGAATTCGGTGCTGACCTCGCCGTAGGGGCACATGCAGAAGGTACGGATCTTGTCGTCAAAGGCTTTGGAGTAGCAGACGAACTTGGATTCGTAGACGAGGTCGGTGATGGGTTGCAGGACAGCGGCGGGGACCTCGATGCGCAGGCCGAGGTCGACCGGGTTGCGGGCGAGTGAAAGACCGAGGGCGCGGGCCGTGGTCTCGAGCCAACTGGCCCCCTCGCGTCCGGGCGCAAGGATCACGGTCCGGGCCGTGAGGGTATCGCCGGTTTCGGTGGTGACGGCGACGACCTTGCCGTCCTCGGTGATGACCTGCTTGACGGGCGTGCGCATGCGGATCTCGACGCCACGCTCGAGGAGGGCGTCGCGCATGCGGCGCATGATGTCGACGCAGCGCTCGGTGCCCATATGGCGGATGGGGACGGAGATGAAGCGCAGGCCGGCGAGCGAGGCGCGCTTGTCGAGGAGCTCGATCTCGTCGGTGTAGGTGCCGTGGACAGTCTCGGGTGCGCCGAAGGTGCGGTAGACGTCGTCGACCTCGCGGATGAGGTCAGCGGCCTGGCCCTCGCCGAGGATCTCGGCAAGGTGGCCGCCGACGGCGGGGGAGAGCGTGAGCTTGCCATCGGAGAAGGCGCCGGCACCGCCCCAGCCATCGAGGATGGCGCACGGCTTGCAGTGGCGGCACTCGGGGCTGCCCTCGCGGATGGGGCAGCGGCGTTGGTCGATGTCGCGCCCCTTGTCGAGGATGACGATGCGCAGCCCCGGCGTCTTGCTCAACTCGAGGGCGGCGAAGATGCCCGCGGGCCCGGCACCGACGATGATGACGTCAAAGGTGTTCACGGCGATGGACTCCTATGGAAGCGCGAGATCTGGACGGTTGGCATGGTCATAGGGCGGAAAGGACGCGGGTGAGGACGGCGATCGCGCGGTGATATTCGGCCAGGTCGATGTGCTCGTGTGGCGTGTGGTCGAGGCGCGAATCGCCGGGGCCATAGGCAAGCATCGGACAGGCCCAGGTCGCGCCGACCACGTTCATATCGGAGGTGCCAGACTTCACGCCGAACTGCGCCTGCCCGCCCTCGGCGTCGATGGCCTTGAGGAAGGCACGCGCGAGGGGCGTGCTCTTGCCCGCATGATAGGCGGGCTCGTAGCCGCGGAAGTGCAGGCGTGCGGGGCCGGCAAGGCCGGTCAGCGTCGCCTGAAGCGCGTCCACGTCGAGGCCAGGCGGCAGCCTGAAGCCCAAGGTGAGCTCAGCGGCATCGACGAAGCCGTCGTTGCGGGAGTGCATCGCGCGCAGGGACGGGCTGAGTTGGTCGAACATCCGCGGGCACGCTGCGTTGTGGGCGTCGGCGTGGGCAAGCGCCGCTGCCCAGAAGGCGAAGGCGGCGTCACAGGCGCCACCCTCAGGGCCGGCGGTGTGACCGTTGTCCGTCTCGAGCGTGTAATCCACCAACAGGCGCCCCTTGTAGCCGACGGTCAGGCGGTCCCAGCCGCTGGGCTCGCCGATGACGATGGCATCGGGTGCCGGGCCGTTGAGGAGGTAGCGCGCTCCCTTTGACGTGGCGGCCTCCTCTTCCACGGCGCCGACGACGACAACGTGAGTCCTTTCCGGAAGGTGCGCTCGGGCCGCCGCGACAACGAAGGCAGCGAGCGGCCCCTTGGCATCGACGGCCCCGCGACCGTAGAGGTGGCCGCCCTCACGGCGCACCTCGATGAACCCCGGGACTGTGTCGATGTGACCCAGGAGCAGTATAGTGCGGCCGACGCCGTCGACGGACCTGTCACGCGTGTCGCGGGTGGTGACCACGGCGTTACCAGCATCATCGATCCAGGCATCCAGTCCCTGACCCTGGGCCCATGCCACCAGGGTCTGCACGGCGGCCTGCTCGTGGGTCGAGGGGCTATACTGCTGGAGAAGGCCCTCAAGCAGGTCTTCGGCTTCCGCTGGTGTAGGACTGGTCATCAAATCGTGCTCAGGTCAAGAGACGCCACATTCGGCGACGTGCAGCGTATAGTCGATCACCTTGGCCGGGATGTTGACCCCGGTCGTATCGATGCTGTTACGGAACTCCATTGTATAGTTGATCTCGTTGACCAGCAACCCGCGGTGGGGATCCTCGAAGAGGTCGAGGGCGACGACGCCGCCGCCGACGGCCCGGGCTGCTGAAAGGCAGAGATCATTGAGCTCGGGGGTCACGGGGCAGTTGCTTGCCGCGCCGCCGCGGGCGGTGTTGGTGATCCAGTGCGGTGAGTTGCGATAGATGGCGCAGATCGTTTCGTCGCCGATGACGAAGGCACGGATATCGCGGCCGGGCTTCTCGATGTACTCCTGGATGTAGTAGATCGAGTGGTGGTAGGAGCCGAGCACCTGTTTGTGCTCCAGCACAGTCTCGGCGGCCTCACGGTCGTTGATCTTCGAGAGGAGGCGCCCCCAGGAGCCGACGCCGGGCTTGAGGACGACGGGATAGCCCATACTCTCGATGGCCTCGAGCGCCGATTCGGGCGTGAAGGCGACCTTGGTGTTGGGCGTGGGCACGCCGGCGCGGACGAGGGCGCTGGTGGTGAGCAGCTTGTTGCCGCAGGTGTTGGCCACGTCGTAGGTGTTGACCGTGGGGATTCCCCAGTCGCGGTAGAGCAGCAGGGCGAAGTGTGCCCTGGAGTGGTTGATGCAGCGCTCCAGGATCACGCTGTAGTCCTGCCACCCGTTGCGCTGGATGTCGAAGATCACCTCACGATCGTCGATGGTGTCGAAGGGCACGCCGCGCTTCTCGAGCTCCTGAATGAGGAGCTTCTCCTCGACGCGGACGCGGGAGAGGAGGATCCCTACCCTGGTGGCCATGCTACTCACCCCAGTCCTCTTCTTCTTCGGGCGCAGGGGCTACGGCGGGCGGATCGAGGCTGACGACCTCCAGCTCCATTCCACACTCGGGGCAGATGACGATCTCGTGCACAATGGCGTCCGGTGCAAAGGCGATATCGGCACCGCACTCAGGGCATTCGGCAAGCATAGTGTCTGCGGACATGGTGTCTCTCCTTTGGGTTGGCTGTTAGTTGGAATTCTACCATAGAGAGGGCCAGTCAATAGGTGTGGTAGAATCCGAGCCATCATGATTGTGTCATCAAGGGGTGTGCTGTGATAGCGGAGACCAAGGGCCGTGTGGCGCCTGCGTTCCGGTTGGGCGACACGGAAGTGCTGGGGCGACTCGTGCTGGCGCCGATGTCGGGGTACAACGACCAGCCATTCCGGCGGCTGTGCCGGCGGTTTGGGGCGTCGCTCGTCTACACGGGGCTGATCTCGTCCAACGCGATCGTGTACGGCAGGCGCGCGCATGGGAATGCCCGAACAGAGCATATGCTGCAGTTCCACCCCGAAGAGAGGCCCGTGGTGTGCCAGTTGTTCGGCAGCGTCGACAGCATGATCATCGAAGCGGCGCAGCAGGTTGAAGGGCTGGGCGTCGCCGCGATTGACATCAACCTGGGATGCCCCACGCCCAAGGTGGCTGGGTCGGGAGCCGGGGCGTCGATGCTGCGAGACGTGGGCTCGATCGCGCGGCTGTTTGCCGGACTGACGCGGACGCTCTCGGTGCCCGTGAGTGGGAAGATACGGCTAGGGCTCGACGATGACTCGCGCAACTATCTGGACGCGGCGCGGGCGATTGCGGACAATGGCGCGGCGCTGATCGCAGTCCACGGGCGAACGGCCATGCAGGCGTACCGGGGCTCCGCGGACTGGCAGGCCATCGCGGAGGTGAGACGGGCCGTGGACATCCCGGTGCTGGCGAGTGGGGATGTGAAAGAGCCCGGTGACGTCGAGCGGATCCTTGCTGCTACGGGATGCGATGGCGTGATGATTGGCCGGGCGGCGATCGGCAATCCGTGGATCTTCCAGGGGTTTGGTCGGGGCGAAATCCCGTGGACGGAGCGGGCGCTTGTGGTGCAGGAGCACCTGCAGATGATGCTCGCGTTCCACGGCGCGCACCAGGGGGTGCGCCGATTCCGGAAGCATCTGCGGGAGTATCTGGCGAGCTCGGGGATCTCGCGGCGCGAGCGGGCGAGGCTGCTGGCTTGCGACGATCCTGAGGAGCTCCGTGAGGGGTTGCTAGGGGGTGGAGTTCGCTAACGTGTTCGGGCTGGATGCCAGATCCGGCCCATCTCAGGACTCCTCGTCGGAGGGGTGGCCGGGTGAGACCTCCATCGCGCGCTGGATCGCGTCGCGGCCGAAGCGATCGCGGACCTGGTCAAGCGCCTCCTGGAGCCGGCGCCCCTTCTGGCTGGTGCTATCCCACAGGTGGAGCTGCTCACGCGGCGGCTCGAGGTTGCTGACCCCCACACCAATCAGGCGCACCGGCTTGCCGTGGGGCCAGTGGTTGTCGAGAAGCTGTTGGGCGTTGCGGTAGATGTCGTCGTCGCGGTCGGTAAGCGCGGTGAGCGTGATCTGACGGGTGAGCGTGGTGAAGTCGGCCCAGCGCAGCTTGATCCTGACGGTGTTGCCGGCGAGCCCGGCGCGGCGGAGCCGGCGTCCGACGCTCTCGGACAGGCGGCAGAGGGTCCGTTTGAGTTCGGCCTCGTCGGTGACATCGCGGGCAAACGTGGTTTCGTTGCTGATCGACTTCACCTCGTGATCCGTGCTCACCGGGCGATCGTCGATGCCGCAGGCTCGACGGGCGAGGTCGCCACCGTGCGTCCCGAACCGCGCGGTCAGGTCGGCCTCGGGCCAACGGGCGAGGTCGCCAATGGTCCGGACGCCCAGCGACTCAAGCCCGGCAGCAGTCTTGGGCCCGACGCCCCAAAGCTCATCGACCGGCAGGGGTGCCAGGAATGCGGCTTCCTCGCCGGGTGGCACGACTTTGATGGCCATAGGCGGCGCACCGCCGCGCGACGAGCGCTTGCCGACGTTGTTGGCGATCTTGGCGACGAGCTTGTTGGTGGCGACGCCCAGGGAGCAGGGCAACTGGACCTCGCGCATGATGGTTGCCTGAAGTTCCGCGGCGATCTGCTGCGCCGGTGCACGGAGTTCGCTGACATCGATGAAGGCTTCGTCGATGGAGATCTGCTCGATCAGGTCGGTGAGATTGTGCAGGTGGGCGATCACCCGGTGCGAGTAGCTGCTGTATTCGTGGTGTTGGCCCGGAAGCACGATCAGGTCGGGGCAGAGCTGCAGGGCGCGCGCGGTGGGCATGGCCGAATGAACGCCAAAGAGGCGAGCGGGATAGGAGCACGAGGCGATAACGCCCCGATGCTCAGGGCGCCCACCGACGGCAAAGGGCTTGCCATGCAGGGAAGGGTCGCGCAACGCCTCGACGGCGCAGAAGAAAGCGTCCAGGTCGAGGTGGATGATCTTGCGGTCCATGGCTGCCGGCGCCTCGGCGCGGCTCAGGCCTCCCGGGGCAGCTCGCTGCGGCGGACGTTCAGGTCGGCGACGAAGTAGAGCAGCTCCAGATGGATGCGTTGGGCGGCTTCGTCAAATCCCTGGCTCTGATACTCGTAGGGCGTCAACAGGAAGTCCTGTTTCGCGCCCAGCACGTGGGCACTGGTGAGAAACGCTGTGCTGTGGATCGAGACGCCCACGCCCTCGGGTACGCGCACCCGAATGCCACCCACGAAACCCTGGAGTGTGACCGGGGTCATCCCCAGCGGGATCTCAGCATCGGTGAAGTCGAGCGAGACGTCGCCGATGAGGCAGAAGATGTTCTCCTCCTTGAGGCGCCATTTTCCGCGGCGCCGGTGGTCGCCGAGGAGCATGAACTGGGTAAAGCTGCGTCCGCCAAACCGTCGCGGGCGGGTGAGAACCCAGACGCCGATGCCGATGAGGATGAGGGGCCACAGATAGCCCCAGATCTCAATGTGCAACAGGTTCTCGAGCAACAACAACACGCCCAGCGCAATGACGATGGAACCGATGACGACCCGTGTCTTGCTTCGCATGGAACAGCTCCTTCTACACGCGTGTACGATCAGCTATGCATCGCCGAAGAGGCGGTGCCACAGTTCCAGGTCCTCGTCTGATAACTCCGCTGCTCCGCCGTCCTCCGCGGACGCGATGTTTTGCTGGTGTTTGGCGAGTTTCGTGCTGACGCGCCGAGACGTGCTGGTGCTGGGGGGCGTGGCAGAGCCTTGTTGGGGGTTCCCTGCACGCTCGTCTGCCTCACCGAAGACGGCAAGCCAGGAATCGACCTGCGATGCAGACAGCGATCCGGTCTTTGTGATCACAGGGGCGGCTGCCTTGGCGGGCTTTGTGGCCCGCGGCGGCAGGTTCGGTGGGGCGATGGTGCTGTTGGGGTCATCGTGGAAGACCTGCAGCCAGCTCTCGAGCTCACGCTTCGAGATATCGCGGGGCTTGCCGGACGGCTCTCCGGCCTCAGGGTCGGGGGGCACGTCGATCCCGAGTTGGTCAGCGATTGAGCGCGTGGTGGGCGGGGGAGGCGGTGCGGGTCTGGACCCGCGGCGCGCGGCTTTGGGTGGGCGCGCAGTCCCGGTAGGCTGCGGGACCGTGTGAGGCGGTGGCGCCACCGGCTGCGGTTCGAGTTCCGGTTCCTGAAAGATCTGGAGCCAGTCGTCGACCTCGGCCGCTGAGATAGCGTCGGGCTTGGGTCTGTCCTGTGCCGGCGGGCGATTGAGCGCTGCGGCGAATTCCTGGGCGGTGATAGTTCGGGCGCCTTTGGCCCGGGCGCGATCCAGGACCTCGTGATCAGAAGAGACGACGGTCCAGTTGGGTGCATCGGGGAGGCTACTCAGTCGCTCGTCGATGATGCGGTCGGCATTGGTGTGATAGCGTGCGGCGAAGACGACACCGACATCGGCAGTGGACATCGTTCTTGAGAACCCACCGGGCAGGCCGCCGTCGAAGATTACGATGGCTTTGCGCTTGACACGCGACGACCAGGCACGGAGCTTCATGACGAGTTTGGCCTCGTCATCGGGATCGTCGAGGTCGATGTCGTGCAGGGCGGCAATCACGTTGTGTCCGTCAATCAGGAAGGGCATGGGTCACCTGGGAGATACTTTACCACGGACTGCACACGGGACAAAGAAGGGAGCAGAGCGGACGAGACGTCCGCGGTCCGAGAGAGCTTGCGCAACTGGGGACTTGGGGCTACGTATATGATATGGTGAGATGGGATCATCTACGCGCGCCTGGAGATGAGGGGCGTGTTTCACCGATGGTGAATAGGGTGGTGACGAAGGAGGCGTGATGGCTCGAGGTGATCTGGATCGTAAGCAGCCCCGCGGGGAGCAGGAGCGGGAGTTGTTGGGTTGGCTACGGGAGTTCTTGTCGCAGTTTGAGCTGGCATGGAAGCTGCTTTGGGATAAGCGCGTGTCGGGCTTCACGAAGTTGGTGCCCCTGGCGACGTTGGTGTACCTGTTCTTGCCGGTCGATCTGCTGCCGGACCCGGTCCTGGGTCTGGGCCAGGTGGACGATCTGGTGTTGATTCTGTTGGGGCTGAAGATGTTCGTCTCCCTGTGTCCTCCCGACGTGGTTGCAGAGCTGGAGGGAGGCGATGCGGAGGCAGAAGAGGCAGCGTGGCGTCCATCGGTTGAGGAGATCATCGACGTCGAGCCTCAGCTGCCGGAAGAGGCTTCTTCGGACGCCAGCGATCGGGCCTGAAGCCCGCGCATTGATCTGGGCCGGGCTATTCCCGTGTGTGGAAGGGCTTGACGGTCTCGCGGACTCCCGTCAGGAATTCGGGGTCGTCAAGGACCACGAAGTCGAGCGTCCACCCCTCGGGTAGCAGGTCTTGGAAGTCTGCTAACACCGCTTCGACAAGCGCGTCCTGGGCTTTCTGCGACATCCCGGCGAAGGGCTCCAACCCGATGACGTGGTTCGCACCTCCTGATGCAAGGCGGAGGTAGAAGAAGAACGCCGACAGGATCGAGGGGTAGTTCTGCAGGACACGGCGCACCGCCCTCAGCCAGCCCTCCGGTGGCTGTACCTCAGGCGGCGCGATGTAGACGGTGGTGCCCTCGGCTGTATCGCGCGCATCTGCCTGTGGCGTCATAGGCTCCCCTGATGCCGCAGCGGCGAATTCGTCACGGTGCATCCGGTAGGAGGCTGGGCTGCCTGGGTTGAGTACGATGGCGTCGATGTCGTTCTGCGCGGCGATCAGCACTACGTCGAGGCCACGCAGGGCGACCAGTGCAGGATCATCGGGGTCCCAGGCCAAGACAGCATCCTCATCGGTAAAACCGATCAAGACCGCATCGCCGGCGTCATCCATAAACGTCAGAAGGGGGATATCCTCCGGCGCATCGCCGGGATCCTCGTCTGCCGGGAGATCGCGGGGCGCCAGCAGGATCAGCGTACCGGCGGTCAGCGCGCCATAGAAGGCTCGCCGGGTCTCCGCCGAGGGATCGCGTCCCACCTGCTGCAGCGCGTGCAGCAGATCGTCGTTGGAGAAGTCCAGGACCTGGTCTGCGGTCTCCGTCACTGTCGTATGCCTCGATTCACTTCCCTAGCGACAGGGATGGTAATCCTGTCCCAGGATCAGCCGCAGCTTAATGTCGCCGGACGAGGCCCCAACATAGGTGACCTGGGCATCGGAGACACCAAAGATCTCCTGGACGATCGACATGCCTGTACCCTTGGCATGCTCGCCAAAGACCTGGATCTGGGTCAGAGGGTAGGCCTGGCCATCGCTCTCTCCGAGGACCGGCGTGAAGCCATACGTGTACAGACGATCGCTGGCGAGAAGCTCCCATTGCGGCTGCGACGATCCGTTCCACACCTCGACCTTGATCGTGGCGAGGGCCGCCCGGCTCTCAGCGGGCGGCAACATGGCGCGGTCGATCACGGGGGCGATTTTCTCCCATTGCGGCAGGTAGACGAATCCCCCGGTCGAGGTTGTGTAGGGTGTCACCTCGGCACTGCCGATGTTGTAGAACATCACCTGAGAAGGCTCGATTCGCGCCGCGATCAGGCCCAGCGAGAGAATCCGCGCCCATTCGAGGTCCGTGTCGACAATCTGTCCGTACTGGTCGTAGAGTGCGGGGATCTTGCTGAGAAGGTCGCCCTCGCGGGCCTTGCGCCAGATGGCCTCGAGAACTTGTTGTTGGCGCTCCTCCCGGTCGAAGACGCTCGTGGTCTTGCGCGTGCGCGAATACCAAAGTGCCAGCCGACCGTCCATGTGCTGGATGCCGGGTTCGAGTGCCATGATCTGGTATTCGCCGTTCTCATCGGGATAGGGCCAGTAGTCCTGGAGGTGGCAGTAGACGGGCACGTCGATACCTCCGAGGATGTCCACGATGTCCTTGAGCCCCTGGAAGTTGACCTTGGCGTAGTAGTCAGCGGTGATCCCGAGGTTGTAGAGCAGCGTCTGGTTGAGCAGGCCAAAGCCTGCGCCATCGAATCCGTACGTCTCACCATACATATCGGCGACGTTGATGCGGTTCATCTTGAACCGTGGAATGTAGACGTAGAGGTCGCGTGGGATGGAGAGCAGGGCAACCGATGGGATCTTGGGATAGATGATGGCGAGCTGGATGGCGTCGGTATTCCAGTGTTCCCAGTCCGGACGGCGGTCACTCCCGAGCAGGACTACCGTGATGGCCTCTTCGGAGATGGGGTAGCGCGGCACGGCTGTGGGAATCGGATAGGTGTTGGTGATTTCGTCGCTGACCGTGATGTCTACCGGAACGGCTGTCGGGCGGTTGAGGGGGAGCGGCGTTGGCATCGGCGTAGGCGTAGGGGTTCGGGTCGGTTGGGGCGTTCGCGTCGGGATAGGCGTCGCTGTCGCAGTGGGCAGTGGCGTCGCTGATGGTGCCGCGGTCACGGTCGGTTCCGTTGTAGCGGTTAGCGTCGCACTGGGGACAGTCGCCAGCGGTGTTGGTGTCACGATGACGTCCGCCTGGCGGGCTTGCACGGCAGGCAACTGAAGAGTCAACTCGGCGATCTGGAGCAGCAGCAGCATCAGAACAGCCGCCAAGGCCACACACAACATGACCAGGGCTGCAGTAAGCAGGTTGGGTTGGTTCGATTTGGGTGACATACCAGAGCGACTGTGTGCCTTTCCCCGATGCAACTATTGTACGACACCTCGGCCGACTGTCTAGAAGCAAGATGCACGGCGTGCCGCGAGGCGCGCACCTCTCGCCACACGGTTCGCCGTTGACCGCGAAACAGACGCCAGTATACTTCCGGGTTGGGGCGCTGTCGAGCCACCAGAGGGATAGAAGATCGATGGATCCATTTGCCCGAGCGCAACACAATGCTTTCGTCTCCCACGCTGTCGACCGCGTGCACAGCCGCCGCGTCGATGCATCCTGGTTGACCGATAGCCAGTCCAGTCCAAACACGCGGTACGTGGTCGTGTGGCAAGACGAGATTCTGCTCCAAAGCGGGGTGGGTTGTGCACCTACTCCGGACCAAGGTGATCTGTTACACCTGCAGCACTACAGCAAGTCGGAGCTGACCGACCTCCAACAGCAGTGCCCCGGCCAGCCAGCGGACGTCGTTCTGTTGGGGACGTTGGGCGATGTGACCTATTTCGCGGTGGGCATCGGGGATACGTGTGACGTTGTCGGCCGAGGCTTATGCAACGGTGGACAGTTCCTCGATCTGCGTGGCGCTGCGACGCGGTTGGATCACGAAGAGGGCGCGCTGGCTGCTCAGGCCAAGGCGATGGTGCATTGGCACAGGCAGCATCGGTTCTGCGGACACTGCGGCAGCCCGATGCAGAGTGAGGAGGGAGGCTATCAGCTGCGTTGTACCAACGACGCATGTGGTCAGGTGCATTTCCCCAGAGTTGATCCGGCAATCATCGTGTTGGTAGTCTCGGGGGAGCGCTGTCTCCTGGGCCGGCAACCGCGTTGGCCCGGGACACGGTATTCGAACATCGCGGGGTATGTGGAACCGGGCGAAAGCCTGGAGACCGCTGTGGCGCGCGAGGTTGCGGAGGAGGCGGGCGTCGTGATTCGGAGCGTCGAGTACCATAGCTCGCAGCCGTGGCCCTTTCCTCAGGCGCTGATGGTCGGTTTCACTGCCGAGGCTGAGACGGATGCGATCAGGCTCAACGACGGAGAATTGGAGGACGCGCGCTGGTTCACGCGCGCCGAAATGTGTGCGGGACTTACCTCAGGCTCGCTCACTCTCCCGTCACCCACCTCGATTTCCTTTCACCTGATCGAAGACTGGTTCGATCAGGGTGGTTGTGGCAGGCTCCGCACGTTGGTTGCGGAGATGCCGGGCTAGGGGTTGCGGCAGGTGTGGCCCACTGCGGAGGTCCGCTGGTTCGTCGAGGGAAGGATCCCTGATGACCTGCTGGTATGGTTTGCTGAGGGTTTCCCACTGCTTGAGGCGCAACCACCTCGAGTCGACGTCTATCTCCCAATTCCCAGCGATGACGGGGTGGGCATCAAGTTGCGCGAAGGACGAATCGAGATCAAGCAGCGCTATGGGAGTCTCGGGCCGATGATCTTTTCGCACGGGGTAGCCGGCATCCCTGAGCTATGGCGGAAGTGGACGTTTGGTCCTGTGATGCCTGGGGAGAACGGCCTGGATGGTTGGGTGGGGGTTCAGAAGATCCGCCTAGTGCGTAACTATTCCGTTGGCGCGGATGGCGAGAAGCCCGTACCCATTCCCCACACACGATCACCTGAGCGTGGTTGTTCGGTAGAGCTTACGGAGGCCACGGCCAACGGGCAGGTCTGGTGGACCATGGGCTTTGAAGCAACGGGCTCGGAGGCACAGCTAGCACCGACGCTGGAGTGTGTCGTTGGACAGATGCTGGCCGGTTGCGATCGGCTGTGGTTGGATCTCGATCGCTCCTATGGCTATCCCCGATGGTTGGCGAAGATCCTCGTCTGACTACTTCAGGATGTAATAGGTCCCGCGCTTCTCGCCGATTTTGAGCAAGATGCCGCGCTCAACGAGGTCGGACAGGTCAAGGCGGAGCGTTTCGGGGCTTACGTCAGGGCACAGCTCCTGGTAGTCACGGCTACGGATGCGCTCGTTCTGATGAATATAGGCAAGGGCCTTGGCCTGGCGCTCATTCATCGACAGGCCCGAGGTGCCGAAGGGCAGCGGCCCCCGCTGTTGTGCGCTCTGGAACGTGACGTTGAACATCGCGTCATCGGCCTTGAACGCCGGCATCGGATGGCCAGCCCGCAACATCTCGTCGATCATCAGGTCGACGCCCATACCTAGTTCTTCGATGTATCCCCACTGGAAGAGGCCACTGACGATGCGTGGGTTGCGGGAGAAGTGTTCGTCGACAATGTTGTCGAGGGTTATAAACCCGGGGAGGCCGCCGGGGCTGCTGATCTCGAGGCGGTCGGAGAAGAGGCGTACCTCAATGCCGCGTCCGCGGAGGCGGTAGTCACGGTGGGCAATTGCGTTGACGAGCGCCTCACGAATGGCGGTAGGTGGATAGACCCACTGCTCCTCGCGCTTGAGTCCCCGGACAACCGCACCTACATGGATTTCCTCCTTGAGGATGTCCCAGGTTCGTTTGATAGTGTGGGCCAGCGGCGCGTTGATCTCAACCCGCCGGCCATAGCTGGCGCCACCGTCTGGCCCGCGGAGTTGGGTGCCCTCAAAGCGGATGAAGGTGACGCCACAACGAGGAAGGAACGCTGACGGGTTTTTGCCAAACAGGAGGATGCCCGCAACCGTGGGCTGGCCATCCGAAAGAAGCCACCCCATTTCGGTCAGGAAATCGTCGATGGGGCGCGTGAGCTGGCGGCCCTGGCGTTCCTCCCAGACCTGGACGAACTCGCGAAGGACTTCGTCGTCGAGGTCTGCACGGCCCATCCCAATCGCGGGTTCCACCTCGTAGTCGCCGACCGAACGGCTGGTCGTCATCTTCTGCAATTGCGCATCCGACAGAAGACGGTTTAGGTCGCCGGTTCGCACCAACACACGGCCATCCTCGAGTACATGAATCACGGGACTGCGCTGGACACGACCGACGAAGACGAAGGACCCTCCTGTCTCCCACTGCTCCCATTCGACCCGCACGGGCGGACGGCACTTCAGCTCAGCCTGTTGGACGACAGTCTCAATCTCCTCGGGGTAGACCTCACCGGTAGGTCTGCCGCCTTCGGCAACACCTACGTAGATGACGCCGCCATCGGCGTTCGCAAAGGCCACCAGGGTCTCGGCCAGTTGGTCGACATCCCCTTCAGGGATCAGGGCGAGGAGCTGATTGGAGTGCTTCTCGAGTGTACCGTACCTTGCACGGCCGCTATCGTCTCGAAGTCGGTTCATGCGGGTCATCCTTCCGGATAGCTACTCGTCGTAGTCTTCCTCAGCTACAGCATTGAGGAGAAGGTCATCCACATCCAACTCGGAGTCGACATCCGTTGCCTCATCGCTATCCTCAAGGGCATGCGCCGTGGTTAAAGGTTGATCCTCGGATTGACCGTTGAGTAGACGGGCAACGGAGGCGACCTGATCCCCTTCTTTCAGGTCCATCATCGCCACACCGCGCGTGTAGCGTCCCTTCTCCGGGATGCGAGCAACCTCCGTACGCAGGATGATGCCGGTCTCAGACATTAGCGTGATCTCATCCTCGTCCTGTACTGCACGTCCATCGACAATCGCGCCCGTGATCTCACTTACCTTGAACGCAATGATCCCCTGGCCGCCGCGACTCTGTGTGCGGAACTCGGTGAGAGGGGTACAACGCCCATATCCCTTCTGCGAGGCCAGGAACAGCTTACCGTCAGGCTCGACCACCTCGGCGACTGCGACGCGATCTCCCTCTCTCAGGCGTATCGCGATGACACCGGTCGCGGTACGTCCCATCGCGCGGACGTCCGCTTCGTTGAAGCGGATGCTGCGTCCCTGTTCTGTAACGAGGATAATCTCGTCATCGCCGCGTGTGAGCCGAACCCAGCCGAGCTCGTCATTCCGGTTGAGAGTCAGGGCGATCAAGCCGCTGGGACGGACTGATGCGAACTCCCGGAGCGCGACGCGCTTGGTGATGCCCTGGCGGGTGATCATCACCACGTAGCGGGCGTCGTCGAACCCCGGTACGTTAACGATGGCAGTGACGCGTTCCTCCGGCGCAATCGCCAAAATGCCCGCGAGCAGTGCGCCTCGCGCTGTACGTCCCGCATCAGGGATCTGGTAGACCTTTTCCTGGTATACCTTGCCGTGGTCTGTGAAGAAGAGCAACGTATCGTGGCTATTCGCCGAGGCGAGGAGTTTGATCTCGTCCTCATCGTTGGTGGCCATGCCGAGGACTCCACGGCCGCCGCGGTTTTGTGCCTTGTAAACGGTCCATGGCACGCGCTTTATGTAGCCGCGCTGTGTGACTGAGATGAGGACGTCTTCCTTGGCGACCAGATCCTCGTCATCGAATGAACCATCGGCATGGGGCAGGATCTCGGTGCGCCGAGGATCGGCATAGCGTTCGCGCAACTCCATCAGGTCCTGACGGATGACGTGACGCTGCTGAACAGGTGAGGCGAGCAGCCCCTCGAGGTAGGCAATCGTCCTGAGGAGTTCGGCGTATTCATCCTCAAGCTTCTGACGTTCAAGGCCCGTAAGGCGGCGCAGCTGCATATCGAGGATCGCCTGCGCCTGAAGCTCGGAGAGCCCGAAGCGGCTTATCAAACGGGTGCGCGCCGTCTCTACGTCCGGTGATTCCCGAATTGTCCTGATGACCTCATCCAGGTGATCGAGCGCAATGAGGAGGCCCTCAACAATGTGGGCGCGCTCCTGAGCTTTGGTCAGGTCGAACTGCGTGCGGCGGACAAGGACCTCGATGCGGTGGTCGAGGAAGACCTGCAGCATCCGTTTGAGCGTCAGGACCCGCGGCACCCCGTCCACCAACGCGAGCAGTTGGATGCCGAACGTCGATTGCAGGGGCGTGTGTTTGTACAGGCGGTTGAGGGCCTTCTGTGGTTGTGTGCCACGCTTGAGCTCTATGACGATGGACATCCCGCTCTTGTCTGACTCATCACGGAGATCGCTGATCTCATCAAGCTTGCCCTCGCGCACCAACCGAGCGATGCGCTCGATGAGACTGGATTTGTTAAGTTGGTAAGGGATTTCGGTGATGACGATGCGGAAGCGACTTCCGTGCATCTCCTCGATCTGGGCTACGGCACGGACCACGGCTTTGCCGCGCCCTGTGGCATAGGCATTGATGATGGAAGCATTCCCGAGGATCTGGCCTCCGGTTGGAAAGTCGGGACCCTTGATGATTTCCATCAACTCCTCGACACTGATCTCATCGTGGCGCTCCCAATTATCGAGCAGCAGAGCCAGGCCGTCGACGATCTCCGCAAGGTTGTGCGGGGGAATGCTCGTGGCCATTCCCACCGCGATGCCGGAAGAGCCGTTGATCAACAGGTTGGGCAGTCGAACGGGGAGAACGGTAGGCTCCTGGAGGCTGCCATCGAAGTTGTCGGACCAGTCTACGGTGTCCTTCTCGATGTCGCTGAGGAGCTCCATGGCAATCGGAGCGAGTCGCGCTTCGGTGTACCGCATAGCCGCCGGTGAGTCACCATCGATCGAGCCGAAGTTCCCCTGGCCATCGACGAGCATGTAACGCATCGAGAAATCCTGGGCCAGACGGGCCATGGTCTCGTAGACGGCGCTATCGCCGTGGGGATGGTACTTACCCAGAACCTCACCAACGATGCGGGCCGACTTCTTGTGCGGGGTGTTGGGCCGCAGGCCCATATCGTGCATCGCGTAGAGAATGCGGCGCTGCACGGGCTTCATCCCGTCGCGAGCGTCGGGCAGAGCGCGTGCCGCGATCACGCTCATAGCGTAGTCGAGGTACGCCGTGCGCATCTCCTTCTGGATCGAGACATGGGTGATCGTACCGGCAACGCCACCGCCGACGATGCCATTGGAGACAATGTCATCGGGGACGATACCATCGGGGACGATACCATCGGGGACGATGGGGCCATCAGTACCGCTGGCGTCGGTGAGTGAGAACTCAGTATTTGGGAGATCGGTATCCAAGAACGTTCTACCTCTCGAGATCAGTCATGGTGCATCGCGGGAGCGATGGGCTGGACCCACATACGCTCCTCGAGCCTGGGCTTACTATTGGGCTACTATAAGGAAACGACGGGGGTTTCCGAAGCAGTATTATACCCCAAACTCAGCGGATCTCCAACGCATCGATGGAGAGCTCACCGTCGACCCACGCGAGGGTCGTATGGTGAAGATCGCTGGTCAGGGAGCTGCCGAGGCGGACGGGCGCGCCATTGAGCGCAAGCATGCGTTCCTCCGTGGTGTCATCCTGGATGACGCGGAGCGTGCCGCGCGCCGGTCCTGGGATGAGGTCTAGCGCACGGCCCTCCCAGACGATGGTGACCGTGCCTTTCGCGTCGGACGTCCGGGCATAGGCTCCGAGGCTGGTTCCGGTGTCGGGAACAGCCTCCCAGGGGCCGCCATAGGTCAGTTGCCAGGCGGTCTCCTGGTGGACTCCCCGGTAGAGCGTAGGTTCCAGCGTGGTCAGATAGTCGGCGAGCGACTGGTAGACCGGCATCGGGGAGAAGTCGGGATCGACAAGGCGGAAGTAGTAGGAGGGGTCCTGCCGATCAGCATCCGAGGCTTTCTTGAGGAACCAGACGGTGGTCACGCCGGCCCACGGCCACTCACGCTGGATGCGCTCGAAGGCCAACGGTGCCCAACGGGCTTGCTGTTCGAGGGTGACGCGACCATAGCGTTCCTCGATGCCTTCAGGCGAGGCATTGCTGTTCATCTCACTGATCCAGATCGGTTTGGCGGCATCGCCGTTAGCGACCATCACGTCGCGCAGCCAGGCCGGGCGCGAGAAGTTGATCTCGCGCTGGGATACGCGGCGGTCGGTGGGGCCAGACCAGAGCATGTAGTCGTTGACGGCCATCACATCGAAGCAGTCACGGGCGCCGGCGGCGTACATGCGTTGAAGGAAGATCGTGTCCATCAGGTTGTTGCCCTGGTAGGTGGGATTCCAGGTCCCCAACTCCATCGTCTGGGCCATCGCACCGCTGATCACCACGGCATCGGGATCGGCCGCCTTGATCCGGTCGTAGGTCTGGCAGAGGAGCGCAGTGTAGGCCTCGGGATCGACAGGCTGGTTGCCCCACTCGGGATACACGTTGGGTTCGTTCCAAACCTGATAGTAACGGATGCGGCCGCGGTAGCGCTCGACGACAGCAGCGGCGAAGTCGGCGAAGTCTGCGATCCGGTCGGGCGGGCCGAAGGCTCCGCGATCGGTGCCGTCGTGGCGGCTCCAGGCAGGAGGCGCACCGAGGCGGGCGATGATCTGAAGGTCATAGGACTCGGCGAGCGAGACGATGTTGTCGTATTTGTCCCAGGCCGACCGGACAGGATCGTGACGCCGATCCTCGAAATCTCCCTTGCCGTGGATTTCGATGTCGTACCAGGGGAAGGGCTGGCGAATCCAGGCGAACCCAGCCTCGGCGATCATTTCGAGGGAGCGCGCGCGCTTGGCGGGCTCGACTTCTTGCTCGAGTTCCGTATTTATGCCGAAGGGCACGAGGTCAACGTGGGCGACGGCGGCGTCGGGCGCTGTGTTGGGCAGCGGGCGCAGCCATCCGATGGCCCACTGCAGGAGCCCGCGGGCCTGGGCGGAGATCGATTCCTCGCCGGTCAGTTGAAAGGCCCAGGTGCGAGGGTCGGGGCCCAGCGTGGGGACAGCCTTGAACCAGAGGAAAAGCGTGCCAGCCAAGACGGCGAGCAACGGGAGCAATAGGGACCAGAAGTGACGCCAGGTGAGGTGGCGCATGGGCAGGTGCTGCTACATCAGCCTGTCGGACGTGACGGGAAGGGCCTCCTCCAGCAATAGGGACACCGACAATGGTTGCTGCTTTTCGATGAAGGCTCTGACCTCCGCCAGTGACTTGTCGAAGAGCTCAAGCAATGCGCTATCATCCTCTTTATAGCCACTGATCGTGCGGCGCGCACAGGTACAGCAGCCCAAGGAAGCTCGATAGCTATCCAGGTCACAGGTGAGGCAACTGCCGAGGCGGATCATCATCAGGCCAAAGGCCAAGACGTCCTCGTGGTTGTGGGGGAGATCACTGACGCGGCGAATCAGGTCCTGCCACTTCGGACCGCGTAGGTCGGCTAGCTGTTCAATACACCGGGGCGGGAACAGGATTTCGCTATCTGGGTACATTGCGCCTTATCAGGACAGAATGGGCGAGTCAAGCCGTCAGCAGCGGCCGGATCGGAAATCGGACTGAAACGGCGCACATGATAACATAGTCAGGGGTCGTTTTCAAGGGTAAGTGCGTGCTAACCTCAAAACGGAGAGGACCCGGCTAATGCCGGGTCCTCCGCGTGTCTGCATAGTCCATAAGCCACCTCCTGAATAGGAGATACGGCACCATAGAGTGCGCGCCCATCTGAGGCACCGTCCATAGTCATTATAGCACGGCTGTCAAGGGCTGTGCGCGCAATTTGGAGGGTTTTACTCGGGAGCTGTCGTGGCCTGGATGCTCATCGCCCAGTCGAGATCATCGCTGACGATCTTGTGGCCCAACTGGTTACCATAGGCGGTGAGCTCGGGGATGGCAGCCGGATCGTCCATCGGGATGGGGCGGCGCAGGTCGACCTGGAAGCGGCGGAAGTCAAGGTCGGTGAAGAACGTGTCCACGAGGTGAACCTGCTGGTCGGCAGCCGAGGCCATAAAGGCACCCAGCAAGGGCGAGATCCATTGCCAGGCCTGCCATTGGAGCACCTTCTGGACGTCGTGTGCGTGGGGGTCGCGCCCGGTGCCGAGGCTGATGAGCGTTGTCTCGGCAGGGTCCCAGCCGAGGCAGTACTTGATCTCATAGGCGGCGACGTAGCAAGGGTTGGCGTAAGAGCCGACGCCACCATCGACGTAGCGTCCCTCGACGACCGGAAAGTAGGTGGGGACGGCGCTGGAGGCGAGCACCGCCTTGACGACGGGCCAGAGTGCATACTCGGACTTCCACGGCTTGATGAAGCAGGTCTTATTCTGGATCAGGTCGAACGCCGTGATCACCACATCGATGCGCGGGGTGGAGGACCAAAGATCTCCCATCGTGAGCGCGCCGAGGTTCTTCCGGAGCGACTGCTCCAGCGGCCCGGCGGGATAGCGGTAGCGGAGGAGGGGCCAGAGGCGACTGCGCAGCGTCTTGCGAAAGACGACGTTCCCGAGCTGGGTATAGAGCGCGTGCATCTCCTCGCCGGTGAGGCCGACGGCGATGCCCGCAGAGATGATGGAGCCCGTGGAGGTGCCGGCGGCAAGCTGGAAGATGTCCGGCGCGCCCCGTCCGAGGTAATCCTCGAGGACGGCGAGAGCACGGGCCACCATGACGCCCTTGATGCCCCCACCATCGATGGCAATGGCGACGTGCTTGCGGAACGGTTTCATCGTGAGTCTCCTGCTGCGTGCGTGGACACCGCCCAGACTACGTCACCATCGTAGCACCACCTGCGGATAACTGCAAATGCACGTGATGTGGCGAAAGCTTGCGATACAGAATGGGGGACTGCGTTTGCTGAAGAGAGAAGCGTGTCGGGGCGGTCGGATTCGAACCGACGACCTCACGGACCCAAACCGTGCGCGCTAACCAAACTGCGCTACGCCCCGAACTAGGGTCAGTTATACCCGCAATCGGGGTTTCGTCAAGGTGCCCAGGAGAGGCGCTGGTTCTCCCACCCCGGCATCGATCCCCCGAGGTCAAGCACGCGCTGAACCTCGCGCGTGGCGAAGTCCATCACGTAGAGCGCCCAGGTGCCGCCGCGGTTGCTCACGAACGCGAGCTTGCCGCCATCCGGTGACCAGGCGGGCAGGCCCTCGTCCGAAGCGTCGGTGGTGAGCTGCTGGACGCCACCCTGGGGGCTCAACAGGAAGAGGTCCCAGTTGCCTGTGACGTTGCCCATGTAGGCCATCATGTTGCCGTCGGGCGACCACGTCACCGCGCCATCGCTGTCACTTCCCGTGAGCCGGCCACCCGGCACACCGTCGTCGGGGTTGTCGACGATGATGCCGCACTGACCCTGATCGTCACAGCCGGTGTAGGCGAGGAGGCCGGACCGGCCCCACGCCGGCGCCCACCCGGAGGCCAGCCGGATCGGTTCACCATTGCCCACGGTCGCGGCGATCGTGACTGCCCACGTGCCATTGGCTTCGGGCACTGCATAGGCGATGCGCTGTGAATCGGGCGAGAGCGTGGGCCACGCCTGTTGGGCCGGGGTCTGTAGCTCCAGCGGGACACCCTCTTCGGGGAGGATGAGGCGCAGCGAGCCCGAGAGCCGGTCGCGGTAGACCAAGCGTCCCGTACCCCACTCCCAGGAGGGGTGGTCGGCGCTGCCGGCAATGCGGATGATCCGGCCATCCGCGTAGAGCGCGAAGAGGTCGTAGGCGCTGGTGGCACTGTTGTAGACCGGGTAAGCCAACCGCCCTGTCGTGAAGCCCGCGATAGGCTGCGGGGTCAGCAGGGGATTGGTGCCACTGATGGGAACCGGGGTGGCGATGAGGCACGTTTGGGCAGCGCTCGCCCGCGATGTCTCTACAGAGGCATCGACGAACATTCGCAGCGCCTGGGTGTACTGGATCTCGGCAGGGCACATTTCGCCGCGACTGGCAAAGTAGTCGCCAGCCTCGACGTATGCGCGGTAGAGGCGCTGGGTCACGTCCTTGAACCCCGGTGCTGTGGCGTGGAGGGCTTCGAACTGCGCGATGCAGAGCTCCCAGTCGACGCCCCAGTAGCTGAGGGCGTCAAGGTACTTGGCCGCGAGGTTGCGCTCGGCAACGACGTCGGCATCGAGCGGGCGCAGGGCGATGGCCTGATCCAGGTAGGAGATGCCGGTCTCGAGTTGGTCCTCTGCCAGGAAGGCCTGACCCGCCCGGTAGAGGCTATCGAAGAGCATGTCCTCCACGGCTTGTTGCTCCAGAGCGGGGTCGAGCGAGCGAAGTTGCGTCAACGTTCGGGCCGTCGCTACCCAATCTTGAGCGACGTGAGACGCTTCGGCCTGCTCGAGAAGCTGGTCGGCAAGCGATTGTGCGGCTTCGAGGGTCGGGGTGGGTTTGACCTCGAGGCGGATGCGGGCCTCGTTGAGGCCCTGTTGGGCGAGTGCATGGCCTGGCTCGAGTTGGAGGATGTACTGGAATTCCGCGGAGGCTCGCTCGTAGCGCCCCTCGTTGAGGGCGACGAGACCGGCCTGGTAGTGTTCCTCCAGAATGGCCTCTCTGCGGGTGGCGCGGTCGCGCTCACCCACATAGATCCCTGCGTAGGCGGCGGCAGCAAGGGTGCCCACGAAGAATACGACGGCTAGCAGGCCGATGAGCAACCCAGTCCACAGGCGACGAGGGTTAACCCGGGAGGGCGAAGCAGCACGCCGCGCGCTACGACGCCGGCGCTTCCTGTCTTCCTGAACGAGGGTTGCCCCACAGTGGGGACAGACGATCGTTGCCCCATTCAGGGCCTCACCGCACTTCGGGCACTGATCCATAGGGGTCAGTCCCAGTGGAATTCGTCGAGTGCCAATCCGCCGACAAACTCGCGCAGAATGGAGTTCTCTGGCACAAGGGTGGGATCGAGCGGCTGGAACCACTCCAGGAACTTAAGCAGTCGTTTGGCCTCGACAGCCTGGCGCGAGTCCTGGTCGACCTGCAGGAGCAGCGGTTCCGCCAGGGGCTTGAGCACTGCCAGCTCGTAGACCAGGGCTGAGTTGAACATCACGTCGGCGTATTCCTGGTAGGGGAAGATGTGCAGCTTCTCCCCGCGCCGGACGCTTTCCCAGCGTCGCAGCGTATCGGTGGCTGAGTATCCCCGCGTGCGCGCATCGCGCGTGATGCGCCGTATGAGACGAGAGTCCGTGGTGGGCACGCGGTTATGTCGGTCGAGGTTGAGTTGGGTGAGCGCCGAGGCGTAGATGCGGAAGATGCTGGTATCAGGCAGAGCATAGACCAGGCGCGGGTTGAGGCCGTGAATGCCCTCGACGATGATGACGCGATCCGTGGGGAGTTGGACGACCTTCCCGACCTCGCGCTGACCGGTCCTGAAGTTGAAGCGGGGCATCTGGACCGACTCGCCGTCCATAAGGGCCTTGAGCTGGGTGTTGAAGAGCGCCAGGTCGAGCGCTTCGAGCGCTTCGAAGTCGTACTCACCGGAGGCATCCTTCGGGGTGTCCTCCCGGTTGACGAAGTAGTTGTCAAGCTCCAGCGCGAAGGGGCGGATGCCGTGTGCGAGCAACTGTACGGCGAGGCGCTTGGAGAACGTGGTCTTGCCCGACGAGGAAGGGCCGGCGATCAGGACCACGCGCACACGATCGTTGCGGTTGGCGATCTGTCCGGCAATGTCAGCGATGCCTTGCTCGTGCAGGGCTTCTGAGACCAGGATGACTTCGCGAGCGCGGCTGTTCGTGATGGCCCGGTTGAGGCCCCCAACGTTCTCAATCTCGAGCCGGCGCAACCAACTCCCATACTCACGGAAGACGTGCTTGAGCTGCGGGTAGCGAATGGGCTCCTGAAGCGTTGAGGGTTCGATACGGCGCGGGTACTGGAGCACGAAGCCGTCTTCCCAACGCATCATACCGAAGACTTTGAGGTAGCCGGTCGAGGGCACCATATAGCCGTGGAAGTAGTCGCGATAGCCATCGAGGTTGTAGAGGCGCACCAACGCCTTGCAGCGGTGGTCACGTTCCTCGAACAGAGCGACCTTGTCAGGCTGTCCGTGGCGCTGGAAGACCTCAAGCGCCGTGTTAAGGGGGACATTGTCCTCACGGACGAGGGGAATGTCTGCCTCGACGAGCCGGCGCATCTCGGCTGCCAACCGGGCGAGTTCTTCGTCAGTGAAGGGTGCTCGATCACTGACCTCGCAGAAATAGCCGCCGAATGGGAGCGAGTGGTCGACGTAGATCTGGGCTTCCGGGAAGATGCGATGCGCGGCCGCGACCATCAAGAAGGTCAGGGAGCGCCGATAGATGCGCTCACCGTCGGATTGGGAGAGGTCAATGGGCTCGACGACTGCGTCGCGGGCAATAGGATAGGTCAGCTCGCGCAGCTTGCCGTCGACGAGGGCCGCGATAATCGGCACCTCGGGTTGAGGAAAGGCGATGCTGAAGAACGCACCGACGGTGGTTCCGATGGGGCCGTCAAACGTCCGTGCGTCGGGCAGAATGATCTGGGCTGTGTCCCGAGGCTTACTCGGGCGTACACTTTTATCTTGTGGCATACTGATCTCTTGCATATCTGTTGTATAGGAGTAACCCCGGTCAGTATACCGTCTTCAAAGTGGATGTAAAGCTGACCGCGTGCTTGCGGTTTCCGGAATGCGAGGCTACACTCACTGTCGGTAGTGCGCGGAGAGCCTCGCGAAGGGGGAGATCCTATGAAACGGTTTGCCGTGCTGCAGTTGTCGGGTTGCGCGGGGTGCGAGGTCTCGCTGATCAATGCGGACGAGTGGGTGGATCAGCTCGAGCTGGTCTATATGCCCCTGGTGATCTCGGCCTATGACGTGCCAGAGGTGGACGTGCTCCTGATCAGCGGTGGTGTGCGCACGGACGAGGACCTCTATAAGCTGCGCCAGGCGGTCAAGCGCGCGAAGCAGGTGGTCGCTGTCGGGACGTGCGCAATCTCAGGGGGTGTGGCAAACTTGGGCGACCGTGACGAGGTGCGCGCGCTGTTCCTGGCGGGAACGCAACGCCACCATGTCCCACGGCTGCTCCCCAAGTCCCATCCGGTGGATACCTATGTCCCGATTGATCTCTACCTGCCGGGGTGCCCCCCGACATCGGAGCTTTTCATGGCTGTGCTGCAGGAGGATCGGGACTTCCAGGCGAGCAAGACGGTGTGCCAGGAATGTGGCCGGAAGAAGCTGCGCGATATGCGCCCGGAACACCTGGTAGGCTTCCAGCAGGGGCACGTCCTTCCCGACATTTGCCTGATCAACCAGGGATACCTGTGCGTGGGGTCGTCGACGCGTGGTGGATGCCGTGCGCCGTGTACGCGCGCCGGGCACCCTTGCGTTGGTTGCCGAGGACCTTCCGACGTTTTCATCGAGCAAGAGTCGGAGGTGTGGCTGAAGAGCATCAAGCGCGTGTTCAGCTCAATGACCGATGTGCCTGAAGCGGAGATAGACGAGGCGCTGCGGTCACCACAGTTGGCCCTGTTTCTCTTCCAATTCTCGGACTACGCCAGTGGCGACCGTCTCGTGAGACCGAAGGATAAGGTGCTGTGATATGGCAACGCTGACCTTTCCACTCAGCCGGATCGAAGGGCACGCGCAGGTCGTGATCGAGGTGCGTAACGGTGAAGTGGCCTCAGCGCATTTCCAGGCAACTGAGTACCGGGGGTTCGAGTACCTGGTCCAGGGGGCGCCTGCGGAGCAGATGCCGGTCATCGTCCCCCGAATCTGTGGGGTCTGTTCGACCGCGCACCACGTTGCCTCGGTAAAGACGCTCGAGGACATCTTTGAGGTGACACCCCCGCCGGTGGCGCTCGAGATCCGCGAGTTGTTGATGCTGGGGCAGTTGATCCAGAACCAGGCCACGTCGCTCTTCATCTTCACAATGCCCGACCGCTTCGGGGTTGCCAGCATTCTGGATGTAGAAGATAGTGCACCAGAGGGCGATGCAACGGCTGGGATTGCTGCGCGTGCGCTGCAGGTGCGCCAGGTAGGAACACACCTGATCACGGTGGCTGGAGGGCAGTTCATTCATCCGGTCAAGGCCGTCGTAGGTGGTGTGACGTCCGGGATTGTGCCAGAGGCAGCCGAGAAGATGCGGGACGAGCTGGTGAGGGCGCTGCCAGTGGCTTGCGAGCTTTTCGATACCTACTGGCAGGCGTCGCTGGAGATGGGGGCACGCCTCGGGACGTGGGGCGACGACGCGCCGGCCTGCTACATCTCGGCGATCGGCGCCGAGGAGCCGCGCTACTATGGGGACAAGATCCGTGTGTTGGGCTGCCAGGGAGGGGACGTCTGCGCAGTCTTTCCTCCCGGTGCCTATGAGTCCCACCTGACGGTCGAGGAGACCGAGTACAGCTACGCTCACCGGACGAGTTACATGGGCAACGTGATTCGCGCCAACAGCCTGGCGCGGGTGAATATCGTCGAGCGGTTGGGCACACCGAGAGCTGAGGTCTACCTGGGGGCTTTCCGAGAGGCCTTCGGGCAGCCTGCGCATGCGATCCTGCTCTTCGATCTGGCGCGTGGGATCGAGTTGGTCTACGCGATCGAGCGGGCGATCACGATCCTGGAGAACCGCTTGGACGACGAGGAGACAGCGGTATCCTACACGCCACGGGATGGAGAGGGTTACGGACTGGTGGAGGCCCCCCGGGGGCCCCTGATCCATCATTACCGGGTGGAACAAGGGAAGATCGCCAGAGCTGAGTTCATCATCCCTACGGTGCACAACATGATGGCTATCGAGCGGGCATTGCGCGTCGCTGCGGAACGGTATGTTAACACCGATCGCGTGTCGCTGGAGCTCGAGCGCGCTGTGGGGCGTGTGGTTCGGGCTTTCGATCCGTGCATCGCTTGTGCGACGCACTAGGGAGAAAGGGACTGCCTTCGGAATGGTGACATCGCATTTGACGGGCGTGGGTTGGAGTAGGGTTGCCCTGATGGTAACCCTGGGGATTGTGCTGTGTCTGGTCCAGGGCGCCGTGCCACTTGCTGTGGCGGCTCAGGACATGGTCACACACACCGTGCAGGCGGGCGAAAACCTGTTCCGGATTGCGCTCTACTACGGGACTACCGTGGATTCCATCATGGCAGCAAATGGTCTGGGCGCCGTATATATCTACGTGGGGCAAACCCTGACCATACCCGGTGCGACCAATACGACACCGCCGGTGGCGCCATTGACGCCGCCTCCAGACGGATCGGTACCTGGACAGCCAACCCCAGTCCCAGAGCCGGCTATGCCGGGACTCGACGCGAACGCGTATCTGGTGCAGCCGGGGGATG
>JAXDDP010000143.1:0-6005 GCA_034676785.1 Anaerolineae bacterium
ATAAGATGCTGCGTACGATGCTCACGCTGGTGACGGGCGGAGAGACGAACTATATGCAGGGTGGGGGTACCTATCCGAACCTGTTCGATGCGCATCCGCCGTTCCAGATCGATGGCAACTTCGGCGCGACGGCTGGCATCGCCGAGATGCTGCTGCAGAGTCACCGCGTCTCAGACGATGGTGTCCGAGTCCTTCACCTGTTGCCGGCTTTGCCCTCCCTGTGGCCTGATGGCAGCATTCAGGGGTTGCGGGCGCGAGGGGGATACGAGGTCTCGCTGGTCTGGAAGGACGGACAACTGCGTGAGGTCACGGCTGTTGCCGATCGCGACGGTCAGTGCCTGTTGCAGGTTGGGGATCTTGTGGCCCGTCTCGATGCGTCCGCAGGCAGGACGTACCGGTTCGACCAGGACCTTCGGCCATTGCCGACGGCCTGAGAGGTTGTTCGGAGTCGCGCGGAAAACGTACGAATGAGTGCTTGGGCGCCGCGTGAGCGGCGCCCAAGCGGTGTAGAGGGAGAGCTGATGCTGCGTCTGCTGCTGATTCGTCACGGTGAGACCGATTGGAACGCTTCCGGGCGTTACCAAGGCCAGATGGACATTCCACTGAACGAAGCTGGAGTCGAACAGGCCAGGATCCTTGGCCGCCGATTGCGAAACGAGCCATCGGGGCCGATCGAGCCTGTCAGGCCACCAGGCTCGATCAACGCGCTCTATGCCAGCGATCTGGCCCGTGCCTGGCAGACGGCTCAGACTGTGGGAGAGGCGTGTGGGTTAGCTCCCCAGCCTGAGCCGCGGCTGCGTGAGCTGAGCTTTGGCGAATGGCAGGGGCTGACATACCAGGAGATCGGCGAGCGCGATCCCGAAGCGCTGGCGGCGTGGAACCGCGACCGGGTCAACTGCAGACCCCCGGGAGGAGAAAGCTTGGGAGCAATGGCAGCCCGCGTGAGAGCCTTGCTGGACGACGTGCGCCGCGATTATCGGGACGGCACGGTCGTGTTGGTCTCGCACGGCGGGACGATCCGCATCATTCTATGCGTTCTGCTGGGGCATCCCCTGGCGGACTACTGGCAGTTCGCGGTGGATAACACGGCCATTGCCGAGATCGAGGTTCACACACTCGGTCCCGTGGTCGTGCGCTGGAACGATGCGCATCACCTCAGGCAGCTACACCGTCAGGACGTTTTCTAGCGGTTTCGCACCCAGCGCTAATCGATGGCGCCCTCCGCCATCACGGCTTCCGCCATCCCAGCGCGTCTTTGACCTTGCACGCTTCGATACAGGCGCCGCAGGCGAAGCAATCGGCGTGAATGCGTTTCCCGGCGTAGAAGTCCGCCATCGCGCCTGATGGACAGGCTCTGACGCATGCCTTGCAGTTCTTGCACACGTCGCGGTTGATCCGGGGACGGTATAGACTCACCTGCTCGACCATCCAGCTCACAAATCCAAAGGGACAGAGGAAACGGCACCAAGGTCGATACACGAAGAGGCTGACCACCAACACGGTTGCAGTCATAAGGGTCGCCGGCAGCGTCAGATTGAACTGAAAGAGGCTGAAGGGATCGACGATGCCGATCCAGTCAAGTCCTGCTGCGACCAGCCCCACGATCAGGGCGATGAATGCCAGCGCACGGATGCCGTTGCTTAGCCAGAAGGGCGGTTGCCACTTGGGAAGACGTACGCGGTGAAGCCAGTCCTGCAGCAGTCCCAGCTGGCAGCCGTAACCGCAGATGGCCTTGTTGGAGACCCAGGTAATCAGGAGAAGGACGACAAGCATCGCGGCTATGGGTACGGCGATGTTCCCCTGCACGATCCCTTTCAATAGAGAACGCAATGAGGCCGGCGGGCTAGGGTTCAGTCCCGAACGGAGCAGAGCACCATAGACGAAACCGAATAGAAGGGTGCCGCCAATGACGAAGGCAAGGCGCACTCGATGGGTCATCTTGCGGTGGGCCAGCAGATAAGTCGCAACTATGGCTACGGTGATCCAGACAACGAATTTGGTCAGGGTCAATGGGTTCATGGCGGGTGTATGCAGCACGGCAATACTCCTGGGGAATCGAGATCGATAGAGTCCGGTGTTCAGCCTGCCCTATTCCTGGAACGGTCTCGTGCACAAGGGCGCAGCAAAGAACAGGGCTGATCCCCGATAGGATACCAGGCCTATCTGTGGGTGTCTTTGACTTAAGTCAACTTGCGCTATCTAGCTTCGGCTCTGGCTGCCAGACCGTCGGTATCCACGATCGTAATCTCATCGCGTTCCACGCGAATCAGGCCTTCCTCTTCAAGGCCACGCAATGCCCGATTGAGTACATAGGTGACGGTGCCAAGGCGCGCGGATATCTCGGCCTGCATGGCCCACGCTTCACGCCGTACAACGCTATCCCTGGCGTTGGCAAGGAGTTGGCGGGCCAGACGCATTTCCACGGTGCGCAACGAGAGGTCTTCGACAAGGTCAACCAGCGTCATGACGCGTCTCGCCAGGTTGCGCGCGACGATCTGAGTCAGCCTGGGGTAGCGTTCCTGGAGGGCGTCCAGGTTTTCCTTGGGTATGACCCAGATGTCAGTGGGCTGAAGGGCCACGATCGTGACCGGGTTAGGGGTATCGGCAAACACACTGGCTGCGCTGTATATCTCACCTGGCCAGAGAACGCTGAGCGTTTGCTCTCTTCCCGATGTTGAGAGCCGGACAGCCTTCAGGCGGCCCGATCGGACAATGCCGAGCCCTGTGCATGGCTCCCCTTCCAGCAGGACGACCTGTCCTTCATCGTAGTGATAACTCTCAACGCAGCGACCGAGCTCAGCGAGCAGCGCCGGATCCAGCCCCTCGAAGCAGGCCATCTTTGATAGCGAGACCAGAAGGTTCTCAGCGTCGGCCTGCATTCTGTGGTTGTTCATTCCAGCGCAATCCGCCTTTCTGCTGTCCCTTTAGTAAGGATAGCAGAAAGGCGGACTGTACGCCATTCTCAGGCTGATTCTAGCGGCGCGGACGCGGTGGTTTCCTCAGGCCGTCCCACAGATGCTGCACGGCCAGGACGGGGTGGTGCAGGAGCATCCGTGGTCCGGCATAGCGCATGACGGCCCGGATCTGCTCGCGCTGTGCCGGACGGTAGCAGTGGACGGGGCATTTGGCACAGGTCGGCTTGGCTTCCTGAAAGGGACACCTATCGAGACGGGCCAGTGCGTACTCGAGGAGTGCCTCGCAGGATGGACATAGCTGTCCCTTGGCAGTTCCATGCCTTCCGTGGCAGGCGATTCTGACCATCGCCGTCAGGGTCCGCGCCTCACGCCGTAACCTTGCGCTGTCACGCACCATCCTTGTCTTCACCTTACATGATCCTGTGTCCAAACTCACCTGTTGCGTAGGGAGGAAACCCACAAGGGGGGCCCTACTGGTTTGCTGAGGCGATTTGCCTTGTGACCAAACTTCTGGAATCAGTGATCAGCAGGCTCACACCGAGGAGACTTAGGGCCATGCCCAAAGCTATGAGCGGCATGCGCACCCCGCTGATCCAGGGGGCCATATGCGTCTCTGCGACCCACAAAGGCGCACTGAGTGTGAGCAGGCCACAGATAGCGAAAGAGGTTCCTCCTGCTGTTCTGGCAGCACTGCCCTTCAGAGGTTGGTCGAATCGCATCTTGCGCCAGAGCGGGGGCAGGAGAAAGAGAAGGAACACGATCAGGGTGAAGACTGTGACGGCAAATCGCATATTTGCTGGTGCCGACGACCCGCGCACGGATTGCGATACGACTGTCTGAATACCAGACGTCACGGCACCCACGACGAGGACGATGATCGCGTTGCGGTAGGCATATGCCCCGCCGCGCACGAGCGCAATCATCACGGGGATGCCCCAGATGCCGGCGGCGATGCTGATGACGACGAGCACCTGGTACAGCGGCTTGTAGGGCACCAGGCCGGCCATACTTTCATAATTCTCAGCCCCAAGGGCGACGCACGTCGTCCCGATGCCTCCAGTAAGGGTGAAGAAGACGGTCAGCCCCATGAGAATCAGGGCAGTAATCCGTCCTGCCTTCCAGGGTTGTGGAGTCTCAGCCATGGGTCTACCTCCTGTGGAATGGATGAACAGACACGTGTTACGATGCCGCCTTTAGCGTGAGCTGCATGACAGAGAAGGGTGCCAGGGTCAGCGAGAGCCGCTGCCCGGAGCCCAGGGCGACCAGACTGTGTTTGGGGCTGACCTTTTCGGGGGTTTCACGCGTGTTTCTGTCGTACCAGGTATCGCCAGCAAGCGTGACTGCGTCAGCTTGTTGCTGTGCCTGGAAGCCCTCCAAGTCGATTGTCAGTTCGATGGGACCAACTTCGGCGCCGCGGTGGATGAGCGTGATGACCAGGTTGCCCGACGCGGTGACCACGGCCATTGCATCGATCGTGGGGATTCCCTCCATCGGTGGAATATGGGCAAATGCATGGTTCGTGCTGAGGGTGCCACACGTCAGCCGCACGGCGACGGGGGTGCCACCCACGACGGCCTGACCCAGAGCGTGCGCGTAGTGCACGGGATTGGCGTAGACGCGCTCACGTTCCTTGCGCAGACCACCACCGTGGTTGACTGTGGCCGAGTGGGTCAGCAACTCAAGGAAGCCCTCGAGCCGAATGCCCATATGCGTGATGGCGGTGAGCGACAGCGCCTCCGCGATGGTGTCAGGACGAGGCATCATCGCTGGTGTGAGCTTGCCATCGGGTTGGGGCTCACCTTGGAAGTGCGCAAAGAGCTGGAGTTCGGTGATGGCGAGGTGCGGATCACCGATGCCGGCGCTTTGCATACGCTCCTTGAGCGTTCGGTAGCGCTCTTCCAGGACCATCGGATAGCCCATGAAAGCGTGGTAGAGCTCTGCCGGGTCGGTCTCGGCGGTCACGCTGCCACCCGTGAGAATGTGATCGGTGATGGTTTGGAGGGTGCTACCCGCATTCCCTATCAGACGATGGTTCCATTCTGAATCGGGCTCGTTGCCATAACCGCAGCCCAGAATGCGGAGCGTGGGATCGGCGGCGAGCATCGCCTCGCGGAAGCGGCGATAGCGATCCACATTCCCATCGGGCGTGGTCCATCCGACCTGCCAGTGACCATAGATCTCATTGCCGATCTCCCAGATGCGGATGTCATAGGGCTCCGGATGGCCATTCTCTACGCGCAGCCGTCCCATCGGCGTGTCGGCGCTGCCATTGCAGTACTCCACCCAGGCGGCAGCCTCTTCAGGCGTACCGTTGCCGGCGTTGACGCAGATCATTGGCTCGCAGCCGACGGCGCGACAGAAGGCGACGAACTCGTCTGTGCCAAAGAGGTTGAACTCGAGACCTTCCCAGGCGGGATTGGGCAAGGTCGGGCGTGCATCGACTGGCCCCACGCCGTCTCGCCAGTGGTAGCCCGAGACGAAGTTGCCGCCGGGCCAGCGGAGCAGGGGCAGATGTGCCTCGCGCAGCATGCGGATGATGTCCGGGTCCGCGCCACCGACGGCGTCATTGGGGTAGAGCAGTAGGCGATCGATCACGACGTGCGCCGGGACTGTGGAGGTGAGCGCAGCCTCGTAGAGGACATCGAGCGGGGCGTCCTCAGTCAGGACAAGCGTGCCGGTGAGCGTCTGCCAGCCGGTCTCAAGGCCGACCCTCGCCGACGCGACCGGTTCTCCTGCATCGACGGGCCTCAAGGTGACGTCGAGCGTGCAGGGGGTTACAGCTCGCGCTACCATGCGGAAGTGGTAGTGCCGCGTTCGGTGCAGCGGGAGATAGGTCCATTGACCGATGCCGCGGGGCGTGCTTTCCGATGCGCCCAGCACCTCAAACCGTTGGGCGCGATCGCCATAGGGGCCGACGTCAGGGCTAAGGCGCACACCGGCGCGGGCGCCCTCCGCCCGCCCTACCTCGAACCAGCCATAGGCCGCCCCACTGAAGTAGGCGTCGATGATCTGCCGGGCATTTGGCCAGCCCAGGCGAGTGGCGTGAGCCTGGATGCGCTGTTCCACCCAGTCACGGTCTGTCTCCTCACG
>JAXDDP010000145.1:0-26463 GCA_034676785.1 Anaerolineae bacterium
GTGCGGCTTCCCCTCGGGCTCTTTGTCTGCGTGACCGGGGTATCGGGCTCCGGCAAGAGCACGCTAATGGTCGAGACGCTTTACCAACGCCTGGCGCAGGTCCTTTCGGGGGCGCGGGAGCCTGCAGGGGAGTGCGATGCTATCGAGGGCTACGAATACATCGACAAGGTGATCAACATCGACCAGTCGCCGATCGGGCGTACGCCGCGGTCAAACCCCGCCACCTATACCGGTGTTTTTGGACCGATCCGCGATATCTTCGCCAAACTGCCGGAGTCACGCATCCGGGGTTACAAGCAGGGGCGGTTCTCATTCAATGTGAAGGGCGGACGCTGTGAGGCGTGCGGCGGGCAAGGCGAACTGCGCATCGAGATGCAGTTCTTGCCCGAGGTCTACGTTCCCTGTGATGTGTGCCATGGCCAGCGCTACAACCGGGAGACCTTGCAGGTGCGCTACAAAGGGCTCAACATCGCTGAGGTGCTCGAGCTGACGGTGACGGAAGCGTTGGAGTTCTTCGGGTCGTTCCCGAGCCTCCTTCCGCGGTTGCAGACGCTCTATGATGTCGGTCTGGGGTATATTCGACTGGGCCAGCCGGCGACCACGCTGTCGGGAGGCGAGGCGCAACGCATCAAGCTGGCGCGTGAGCTATCACGCCGTGCAACCGGGCGCACGCTCTACCTGCTGGATGAACCAACGGTGGGACTTCACGCCGCTGACGTCGACAAGCTGATCGAGGTCTTGCAGCGGTTGGCGGACACGGGCAACACCGTCGTCGTGATCGAGCACAATCCCGATGTCGTCAAGGTTTCCGATTGGATCATCGATCTCGGGCCGGAGGGCGGCGACGCCGGCGGTGAGCTTCTCGCCGAAGGCCCGCCTGAGGTGGTCGCGGGGAGCGAACGCTCCTATACGGGCCAATACCTGAAGCATTGGCTGGCTGAGGGACACGTCAGGGTTATGCCCTGACGTGTGACTTCAAGGCCGTGCTACTGTTGTGAGCGCGCAAGGTCCTCTTTGAGACCGGTCAGGACGACCTCGCCGTCGACTGAGGCGAGCGCCACCGCCTCCTCGAGAACCCTCTGCGCATCCGCACTGCGGCCCTGAAGGAGATAGACGCGGCCAAGCGTCTGCAGCGCCACGGCCCGCTCCACGTCGTTCCCCGCCCAGTTGAGGGCATAGGCGGCCAGTTGCTCTGCCTCAGCAAGCCGTTCCGGGCGTTCGGCAACGTAGAACTCCGCCACCGCATTGAGGGTGAGGAAATCGTTCGGCCCCAGGTCAAGGGCGTGGAGGAGATCTCCCTGAGCGCCATCCAGATCGCGCGCATCAGCGTTTTCACGGTCCGGAACTCTCGCTGCCCAGGACTTTGCCACGTAGACGAGACCTAGATCAGCCGAGGCACTGATTGCCCGGGTAGCTGCGCCGAGCGCTTCGGGCCGGTCGTTGACGTGCGCTGCCGCGATGGCAAGCCAGGCCTCATACTCGGCGTGCTCAGGATTGATCTCCGCCGCTGCATCGAAGGACTTCGCTGCTTTGCGGTAGTTGCCCCGGTAGTAGTGGATCAGGCCGAGCCCACTGTGGGCCTCGGCAAGCTCCGGGTCAAGAGCGATTGCCTGGCCAAAGGAAGCCTCTGCGTCCCGCCAACGGAAGAGGGCATAGTTGGCACGGCCTAGCCCCAGGTAAGCTGCCCCTCCAGCCTGAAGGTCACCTGCGCGCCCAAAGTCACCGGCGGCAGCTTCGTAGGCACCGGCCTCCAAGTACGCATTCCCGCGTTGGAGGTACAGAATGGCATTGTCAGGGTCTTTGCGGATCTCTTCGTCATAGATTGTGGCGACAGGCCCCACTGGAAAGGGTGTCGCGGTGGGGGCTGGGGGTTCTTTCACTGTGGCGGTCGTCTCTGGGAGGTCCGGCGATGAATCATCTACGACAGGACTGGCCGATTCACTGTCCACGGCTGAGGCCACGCCGGATTGGGGCTCGAGATCGAGCGAGTTGGTGCGGAAGGCGCCCGTGATGAAGAGGATCAGGACCACCCAGAACGCCAGTACGGCGACCCCCAATACGGCAAGAACGATCGTCTGGCCGGTGCTGAACCGGCGCTTCCTCGAGCCTGATCCAGGCTTTCCACTCGTCTTGGTGGAAGGCTCTATTGCCGCGGTAGGTTCGTCAAAGGCGACCCCTGCCAGAAGCTCGTCCCAGGCTTCCGGGGCCTGGGAGATCTCCGGGACAGGGCGTGCCGGAGCAGGTGGCGCTGCCTCCGACTGCGGTTTGGGCGCTGTTTTCGCTTCACTTCGTTCGCGGAGATCGTCAAGAAACTCCATATCAGCCTCCATCTTGGCCTGTGGAGTCGCGTTGGTCTGTAAACAGTATAAAGTCCCTTGGTGCAAAGGCAAGTCTGTTTGGCAGTCACAGGCTTCGTGGCACAATGGGAAGTGTATGGTGATGAAGAGAGTATGGGCGCTGGGCGATCCACCAACAATCGAGGCTGAGGAGCGCTTCTGGCGACAGGGACTTGTGACCGTCGCGGGGCTGGATGAGGCTGGGCGTGGGCCGTGGGCGGGACCTGTGTGGGCCGGCGCCGTGGTCTTACCCGAGATGGTGGGTATACCGGAGAGCCTTGTGGGAGTGCGTGATTCGAAAGTGCTCACAATGCAGCGGCGCGAGGTGCTTGTAGAACGGATCAGGGATGTGGCGTTGGCGGTAGGGGATGGCTCAGCATCTGCCGGTGAGATTGATGCATTGGGCATCGTCTCAGCGACGCGATTGGCCATGCAGCGCGCGATTGAAGCGCTAGGCATGATGCCACAGGCCCTGATCCTCGACGCGATCACGTTGCCGCACGTTGCCCTGCCCCAGGATTCCTTTCCCCGCGCCGATGCTCGATCGATCACGGTTGCTGCCGCCAGCATCATCGCCAAGGTGTTGCGCGACCGGTGGATGGTGGAGCATGCCGAGGTCCAATACCCTGGCTATGGATTTGCCCAACACAAGGGATATGGGACACGGCAGCATCAAGAAGCTCTGGATCGTCTCGGTGTGTGTCCCCTGCACCGGCGTAGCTTCCAACCCATCGCGAGCCGATTGGACCACGCCTCATGAAGATCGTCATGGTCGGTCCTTTCGGGTTGCGCCCGCGCATGACCATGCGTATGCGCGCCTTGCCTCTCGCCAAGGCGCTTGCGCGACGGGGGCACGTCGTCACGTTGCTCCTCCCGCCCTGGCAGAACCCCGAGGACGCAGGACAGTGCTGGGAGGAAGAGGGCGTCCGTATTGAGAATGTGACCCTGCCACGCGGCGTGCCGGGTTGGTTTCAAGCACGGCTCACGGCACATCTGGCCCATCGCGTGCGGCAGCTCGACCCCGACGTGATTCATGCGTTCAAGCCCAAGGCCTATGCGGGGCTTGTGCACCTCGTGTTGGCACGGCGCTATCCGGTCGTTGTCGATACGGATGACTGGGAAGGCCCGGGTGGGTGGAACGCATTCGGTGAGTACTCCCGGACCCTTCAGCGCTTCTTCGCGTGGCAGGAACGCTGGGGACTCACCCACGCTGACGGCGTGACGGTGGCCAGTCGCGCGTTGCAGACGCTCGCATGGTCGATGGGCGGGTCGCCGGAGCGCGTCGTCTATCTCCCCAATGGGATTGAGTCTCCGGTTGTTGAGCCCCTACGCCGTGACGAAGGCCGGCCCACGGTCTTGCTCTATACACGCTTCTTCGAGTTCGATCTCGATCGGGTCTGGCGTATCCTGCAGGCCGTGCGCACACGACGCCCCGACGTGCGGGTGTTGGTGGTGGGTAAGGGTTTTGCGGGTGAGGAGGCACAGCTCCTTCAGGCAGCACGCCGCGCAGGATGGGACGCTTCCGAGGCGCCTTTAGCGCGCGGCCTGGAGGCCCGGGCCGCAGCGGACCCGGAACAGGTCGACTTATGGTATCCTGGCTTCGGCACGCCGGAGATCCTGCCTGCCTATTTCGCCGCCGCTGACGTGGCGATCTACCCCTTCGATGATACGTTGCTCAACCGTACCAAGTGCCCTGTGAAGTTGCTGGAGCTGCTGGCGGCGGGTGTGCCGGTGGTCGGCGATGCTGTCGGTCAGATCGCCGAGGTCGTCGTCGAGGACGAGACGGGGCACCTCGTCCGTCCGGGCGACGAGGTCGCGTTTGCGGAGGCCGTGCTCGATCTGCTGGCGGACCCGGCCCGCCTCGTGCGGATGCGCCCGGTCGCCCGCGCCGATGTGGCGGCCCGCTATGCCTGGGATCGCCTCGCCGGCACTGCCGAGGAGGCTTATCAATACGCCATGCGGCGTCGCTCAGCCTGACGTGGTATAATCCTGCCAGCCGCATTCGGAGTCTATGGAGGAGGCGCGAAGTGCCACCTGTCATTCGTTCAAACCAGCTTGCTCAGGTCGTTGGTCAGGAAGTCACCCTTCAGGGGTGGATCTACAACCGCACCCATAAGGGCAAACTCGTCTTCCTGCTTGTGCGCGATGGCTACGGGTTCGTGCAGTGTGTGGCCTTTCAGCGCGACCTCGACCCCGAGCTCTTCGAGGCCATTGTGCGTGTCCCGCAGGAATCCTCCGTGCGGATCACCGGCGTCGTTCGGGCCGATACGCGCGCGCCGGGCATCCCCGGCGGCTTCGAGATCGGCATCACGGGACTGGAGATCGTCCAGACCGTTGAGGGCGAATACCCGATCGCGCTCAAAGAGCACGGCGTGGATTTCCTGCTGGACCACCGGCATCTCTGGATCCGTGTGCCCAGTCAGTGGGCAATCCTCCGCGTTCGGGCCACCGTGATCAAGGCGATCCGTGACTGGCTCGACGGCAACGGCTTTACTCTGGTCGATACGCCCATTCTGACGCCGGCGGCCTGTGAGGGCACGACGACGCTCTTCGGGACCAAGTACTTCGACGAGGGGATGGCCTACCTGGCGCAGAGTGGGCAACTCTACAACGAGGCCGACATCTTTGCCTTTGGCAAGGTCTACTGCTTCGGCCCGACGTTCCGTGCGGAGAAGTCCAAGACCCGCCGTCACCTGACCGAGTTCTGGATGGTGGAGCCGGAGATGGCTTTCTGCGATCTGGACCAGTTGATGGAGATGGAGGAGCAGTTCATCTCGCACATCGTCCAGACGGTGCTTCGGGACTGCCGCGCCGAGTTGCTGTCGCTGGGTCGCGACCTTGCGGTTCTGGAGAAGATCGTGCCGCCCTTCCCCAGAATCTCTTACGATGACGCTGTCAAGAAACTCGCCGAGATCCGTGACCGGACGGAAGATCCGGAGCAGAAGGCGTTGTTGACGATGGAATGGGGTGGCGACTTTGGGTCGCCCCACGAGACCGAGCTGACCAAGCTCTATGACAAGCCGGTCTTCTGTTACGGCTATCCCTCTGCGGTGAAGGCGTTCTACATGGAGCCCTGGCCCGGACGACCTGAGGTGAGCAAGAGCGTCGACCTGCTGGCGCCTGAGGGCTATGGCGAGATCACCGGGGGCAGCGAGCGCATCTCTGACCCGGACCTGCTTCTGGAGCGCATCCGGCAGCACGATCTGCCGGAGGATGCGTTCCGCTGGTACATCGACCTGCGCCGCTACGGCAGCGTGCCCCACAGCGGCTTCGGGCTCGGCGTCGAGCGCACCGTTGCCTGGCTCTGCGGTATCGACCACATCCGCGAGACGATCCCCTATCCCAGGACCATCAACCGGGTCTATCCGTAGCTGGACCAACGACGGAACTTTCCATCGCCGGAGACCTGAGCGTGCAGACGCCTTTTGCGTTCTCACGCCCTGAGCCTCCGGCGCTCTTTTTCCTACCTTGCTTCACCAGGGCTATCGCATTTCGTACCTTCACCACGGAACGCCGTGCCCTTGCGAAGGGAAGCCGCGCACGCAGGCCACTGCGTCGCGCGATAGCCCTATTGCCACACGTGCCGTTAAGCGACCGGGGCTGCCTTTGTGCTATAATGAAACCGTCGGGCGGGGGGTCTTCGTCGCCATATCCTGCCCTCCGAGATTTTTGAGGAAAGGAGACCTTGTCGTGACCAAACGCAAGAAGACTGGCGGCGTGGCCCGTGTGGTTTTCGTCGTGATCAGCGTGCTGCTGCTTGCGAGCATGATCCTTGGCTTTGTGATCTCGCTCTTGCCCTCCACATTCTGACCCAAAAAAAAGGCGGCGTTCAATGTTCAACCCCGCGGTACTGGATCGTGTCTGGCGCGAGTTCCATGTCTCCCGTGAGTGTCGAGATCGCTATGCCTTTGACGATGCATTCTTTGCCTCGAACGGCAATGTGATCTTCGCCAATTTCCGTGCGGCGCGATTGTTCGCGCAGCGGATGAACGAAAGACGGGATGTGGCCCACCACCCGGAGCGAGCTGTACGCGCGGGCGACATCAATGCATTGGGGTTGGTCGACGAGATCATGCACTACATCATCGCGCAGTACCGGCAGCAGCGGAACCCGGCGGTGATGGAAGAGGCGCTTGCCTATCTGACGGATCATGTGGGCGGTGCAGCTGTGGAAGAGATGCTCACCACTTTCGTGAGTCTCTTTCCACCCGTGGCTGTCTACAAGGGGCAGGTGACGGTGACGGACTACTTGGGCGACCCCGGGACGGGGTCCGAAGTGCGTGCTGCGGCGCTGGAAGAGCTATTGCTGCTCTGGCTGACCAACGAGAACCCTGCCACTCACCCCTATACCGAGCTCTTCGACGACACGCCGTTGCTCAGGACGCAGGCGTACCTCGCGTTGCCCTCTCTCCTTGCCGGGTTCTTCGCGGACCAACCGGTTTTTGGGCCTGCGCAACAGAGCCTCTTTGAGATGCTTCTCAGCCCGGCCAGAGTGGCGCCCAACTCCCTCCACGACCAGTTGGCGTTTCTGCGCACTCGCTGGGGCAGCGTGTTGGGAACCTATTTCACGCGCCTTCTTAGCAGCCTGGACTTTCTCGATGAGGAAGCAAAGCCCTTCTTTGGGTTTGGCCCAGGCCCAGCCGAGGTCTACGAGTTCGTGGGGATGGAGGCTGAGCCTGAGGCTTTCAGCCCCGACCGTGACTGGATGCCGCGGGCGGTGATGATTGCCAAGAACGCCTATGTCTGGCTGGATCAGTTGACGCAGGCTTATGGTCGTGAGATCCGCCATCTGGATGAGGTGCCTGACGAGGAGTTGGACCGGCTTCGGCGCTTGGGATTCACTGCGCTCTGGTTGATCGGGCTCTGGGAGCGCAGCCGCGCCTCGCAGCGCATCAAGCAGATGATGGGAAACCCTGAGGCGGTCGCCTCGGCTTACTCCATCACCCGCTACAGTGTTGCAGAGGACCTGGGAGGCGAGGCTGCCTTTGAAACCCTCAAGGCCCGGGCCTGGGTGCGTGGCATTCGCATGGCCAGCGATATGGTTCCCAACCATATGGGGATCGACTCGGACTGGGTGATCAACCACCCCGACTGGTTCGTCGGCCTGCCCTATAGCCCTTTCCCTTCCTATAGCTACAGCGGAATCGATCTGTGCGACGATGCGCGCGTTGGCGTCTACCTCGAAGATCACTATTTCCAGCGCACGGACGCTGCCGTCACCTTTCAGAGGCGTGACCATTGGACTGGTGACGTGCGGCACATCTACCACGGCAACGACGGAACACAGATGCCGTGGAATGATACGGCACAGCTCGACTACCTCAACCCCGAGGTTCGCGAGGCCGTGATCCAGACGATCCTGAGCGTCGCGCGGCGCTCGCCGATCATCCGTTTCGATGCGGCGATGACGTTGACCAAGAAGCACTACCAGCGGCTCTGGTTCCCTGAGCCCGGCGGTGGTAGCGACATCGCGTCCCGTGCGGACTTCGGGCTCACCAAGGCCGAGTTCGATGCCCGCATGCCCGAGGAATTCTGGCGCGAGGTAGTGGATCGCGTCGCCGCCGAGGTGCCGGATACACTCCTGCTGGCGGAGGCCTTCTGGTTGATGGAGGGCTACTTCGTGCGCAGTCTTGGGATGCACCGTGTCTATAACAGCGCGTTCATGAACATGCTGCGCGATGAGAAGAACGCCGAATACCGCATGGCGATCAAGAACACGCTGGAGTTCGACCCCGAGATCTTGCGACGCTACGTCAACTTCATGAACAACCCCGATGAACGTACCGCGGTCGACCAGTTCGGGAAGGGTGATAAGTACTTTGGCGTCTGTACGATGATGTTGACCCTGCCGGGCTTGCCGATGTTTGGCCACGGCCAGATCGAGGGCTACGCAGAAAAGTACGGCATGGAGTATCGCAAGGCCTATTGGACCGAGGTACCCGATAGCAATCTTGTGGAGCGCCATGAGCGGCAGATCGCCCCATTGCTCCACCGGCGGTACCTCTTCGCGGGTGTCGATGATTACTACCTCTATGACTTCTTCGTGCCGGGTGGCGGTGTGGATGAGAACGTCTTTGCCTATGCCAACCGGTTCGGCGAGGAGCGAGGGCTGGTCTTTTACAATAACCGGTATGGCGATACGAACGGGTGGGTGCGGCTGTCCGCTGCCTATGCGGTGAAGGATGCCGAGGGCAACAAGACGCTGGTGCAGAAGCCACTGGCTGAGGCCCTGGGCATTTCCGGCGACGACAACCACTATCTGCTCTTCCGCGACAGCGTCACAGGGCTCGAATACATCCGCAACTGCCGTGACCTCACCGAACGCGGCCTGCATATGACGCTTCATGCGTATCAAGTATGCGTCTTCGTGGACTTCCGTGAGGTCGAGGACGATGTGGAGCACCACTATGGCCTGCTCCATTCCCAACTTGGAGGGCAGGGTGTGCCGAGCATCGACGCTGCGATGGGCGAACTCCTGATGGCGCCGGTGCTGATCCCGCTGCGGATGCTGGTGAGCGCGCCTGCGTTCCGCTGGCTGGTGAGCCATCGCGCCGATACGCCTGCGGCGATCGATGCAGGGATGCTTGCCGAAGTGCGGCAGAAGGTCCTCGACGTCGTCCAGGGTGCGCGCATTGTGCTCGCGGAAGCGGCGCTGCCCGAAGTCGCCTCTGAAGAGGACGCCGAGATGGTTCTGGATACCGCCTCAGACGCGAGCGCTGACTCTAGCGCCGTTGACCCTGGCGCCGCTGATGCTGCGATCGCCGATCGGGCCGTCGAGCGTCTGTCATGGGTGTTGGCGATGCCCAGCATCCTGAAGACGCGTGCGGAAACCACGGTGTCTGATACGACCATCAAGGCGATCGACTTCTTGCTCCGCGACTGGGACGATGACGACTGGGCGCGCTGGGGCGTGCTGTTGGAGTGGTCGTTCACCTACGCTTTGGGCGACCTCGAGGATATCGCAGCGAGAGCCGGTACGGCTTCTGGGCTCAGCCGCGATTGGTTCGATGCGTGGCTACTGCGGCAGCCGCTCGTCAAGGCGCTTGAGGACCTTGGGGTGGCGTCCGATGGATGCGAGCGCGCGGTTGCTGCGATGCGCATGGTGCTCTCCGCATCGGAATGGATCGTCGGTGAGGGTGAACCGGAATCCCTGGCGAAGGCCGATGACCTCGCGACGATGCTGCGCCGTGCGCTTTCCCATCGTGATGTCCAGGCCTTCCTCGGCATGAATCGCTACGAGGGTGTCCTCTGGTTCAACCGCGAGGCTTTCCAGGCGTGGCTGTGGTGGTTACTGTGCATTGTCGTGCTACGGGCGCCTGCGGCGGACACGCGCCTCGACAGTGTGCTGTCAGCGACCTACACGTGGGTGAAGCGGCTGCAGATTGCGGAGGAAACGGCAGGCTATCAGGTCGAACAGCTGCTCGAGGCGATTGACGGGGACGGCGGAGCGTAACAAGAGGTTCAACCGGTAGGGGTGTTCCTGCTGGATGCGGACGCCGGATTGAAGATCCGGCGGGAACATCCCTACACAACGAGGTGCTGGGCGGATCAGCGATCCGCCCTCTGCTAGGATGAGGGCCGGTCGTCGTAGAGTCCCGACACCACGTTCCGCCGGATCTTCACGACTTCGCGGAACATGCGCCAAGAGTCACGCAGCGGGTGCACGCTGCCCCCCGGCCCGTAGGTCCACGGGATGCCGATCTCCTCGATCCCATAGCCCCAGCGGCGGGCGATCGCGAGGGTCTCGACATCGAACGCGAAGCCGTCGATCTTCTGCGCACGGAAGATCGCCTGTCCCACCTCGCGGCGGAACGCCTTGAAGCCGCACTGGGTGTCCTGGATGCCGGGCACAGCGAGCGTGCGCACGACGAAGTTGAAGACACGGCCCATCAGGTGCCGGTAGGCCGGCTCGTCGAAGCGCTGCGCCCCCTTCACCTCACGCGAGCCAATGGCAATGTCGTAGGCCTTGCCGAGCGTAGCCGGGAAGAATCGTGGCAGTTCCTCGATGGGCATGGCCAGATCGGCATCGCAGATGAAGGCGTAGTCCCCGGTTGCCGCGAGGATGCCCTTGCGGACCGCAGCTCCCTTGCCCTGAATGGGTTGGTCCAACACGTGTAGCAGGTCCGTCTCTCGGGCAAACTCATCGGCAACCTGCCGGGTCTTGTCGCGGCTGTTGTTGTTGACGACGATCACGTCCAGCTTCTCGGGGCGCGCCTGGACGAAGGTCAGCACCCGGGCAAGTGTCTGCGGGAGCCGGTGGGCTTCGTTGTAGGCTGGAATGATGACCGTCATCAGTGGTGGTTCATTCATCGTTTGAACTCTCCCTGTGTCTCATTCTGTCACAGATCGATCCAGTCGGCAATCTTGCGTTGGCTGAACCGCGGGACGCGCTCGAATCCCGCTGCGCGCGCCAGGTCGCGAGCCGTGTCGAATCCCCATCCAATGTGCTCGGGCCGGTGCCCATCGGACCCCAACACCAGGATCTCTCCTCCCAGCTCGCGGTAGCGCGTCAGGATCTGTAAGCCGGGAACGGGTTCCGGCAGGCCCTTGCGCAGCCCTGAGGTGTTGATCTCGAGCCCCCTTCCCGAGGCGACGAGCTGTTCGAGGATCGCGTCGATGAGGGCCAAGTAGGGGTCCAGGGGCAATGCCTCGTGGAAGAGGTCCCACGAATCGCGCCGGACGAGGTCCAGGTGTCCCAGGATGTCGAAGTCGGCGGAACCCACCATCTTCACGACCTCCTCGAAGTAGCGTTGGTAGGTCGCCTCGATCCCCTGCTCGAAGATGGGCCGCTCCCATCCCGGGAGGTTATCGAGCCAGTGGACAGAGCCGATGACGAGGTCGAAGGGATAGCGCGCGAGGAGCGCTGTGGCCTCTTCGGGGAATTCGTGCGGATTGCCAAGCTCGATCCCTGCAAGGAGCCGTGTTCCGTCGGCACAGCACGCGCGTGTCGTCTCGAGCTCCGCGAAGTAGGCATCCAGGTCGAGGTATCCGTAGGCCTCGTCGCCAGGATACCATTCGGCATGCTCGGTGAAGGTGATCCCCGCGAGCCCTAACCTCTGGGCTGATCGCAGCATCGTGCTCATGGAGGCGGTGCCGTCGGGTGAATGGGTCGTGTGCGTATGGCAATCGATCATCGATGGCGTGGTGGGCTCCCGAGTCTAGAGATCTTCCGGTGGCCGGCTGAACAGGCTCTCCGGCGCGTTGGGTGGCACAAGCAACCGCAGCGACAGAGGCTGCAGGGAGAAGCTCGCGGGCGTAGAACCGAATGGATCGCCGTCCAGGTGGACGGCCACGGGCGTCGCCGTCTCGACGTCCATCTTGGCAGCCAGGACGTGCATGACATGCGGGTCGTTCAGGTGGCGCCCCCTGATCGACTGTACCAGAGCCCGTAGGGCATAGGCGAAGCCCATCCCTCTGAAGACGAAGATGTCCAGAAGGCCATCGTCCATACGCGCGTGCGGCGCGATCTGGAAGAAGTTGGCGTAGAGCTGGATATTACTTGCTACGGCAAGCAGCGTGCGCGTGCGGAGGGTGCGGTCCTCGATGACGAAACGGGTCCGCACACCACGGTACTCGGAGGCGACGGTGAACCCCGTGATGATGTAGGGCAGCGTTCGAAAGCGCTTGAGCGCGCGCGGGCGCGGCTCCATCTGGGCCGCAATCTCCGCGTCCAGCCCCAACCCTCCCCAACTGATGAAACGACGCTCGTTGGCGACGCCTACGTCAACGCGCTGGGTCCGGCTCTTGAGCAGGGAATCGCCAACCTCCTTGATCGTGACCGCTGTCAGGGCCGGCATATGGAGCTGGTGCGCGAGGACGTTGCCCGTGCCGACGGGGACCATTCCGAGCGTCGTCGACGTATCGCAGAGGCCATTGACGGCCTCGTTGATTGTCCCGTCTCCGCCGGCAAGCAGGACACAGTCTGCGCCGCGCCGTGCCGCCTCGCGTGCGTGGGTCAGAGCATCGCCCGGTTGCTCGGTCTGGACAATCTCGATCTGCCAGCCGCTACGGGCGAGGTAGGAGGCGAGGCGCTTGAGCGGGCGCGTCATATCCCATGGGCCGGCCGTGGGATTGTAGATCAACGTCGTTTGATACGTCATAGACGGAGTGTGGATACCCTATGCATGTCCCGCTCGCGACGCAGTATAGCACAGGATAGGGCCGGAGCAATCCTGGCACGCGTCTCAAGTGCCGTGGCTGGCACGTGGCCCTGCCACGTTCGTTGCGCGACGCGAAGGTCAGTTCGCGAATTGCCACCAGGCGAGGAGGCAGAACGCGAGCGTGGCCCCGAGCGCGACGCCCCAGTCTAGCTGCCGCATTCGGAGGGCGCGCCACGTGGTGCGCTGGCGCGTGGTCTCCAGGCCCCGTGCGGCAAGTGCAAGCGTGAGCTGATCGCTCATCCGCAAGGTGCCGATCATGACGGCAACGAGGACTGGGAGGTGCTCTTTGAGCCGCCGGAAGAGCGGGCCCTCGGCAACCCAACCCCGTGCCGCCTGTGCGTCGCGCACGGTGTGGTAGAGATCCTGAATGGCGGGAAGAAAGCGCAAGGTCAGGCTGACGGTGAGGCCCCATGGGTAGGGGAGCCCTAGCCGAACCATAGCGCTGACCAGTGCCGGCTGCGCGGTGGTGTAGAGCAGCGCGGCGACGACGAAAGCAATCCCCAGCGCCCGCAGGGCCAATCGCATGGCGTCGAGCATGCCCCCCACCGTGAGCTGCAGCGGCCCCAGGGCGAAAATCTCATGCCCCACAGGGCGCAGAAACGGCTGCAACACTAAGATCAGGATGACCAGGATCGCCATCTGTCGCCACAGTCCCCCGAGCCTGTGCCAGGGGACTCCCGCCGCCACGAGCATAAGGTGAATACCGGCCAGAAAGAGTGCTTGCGCCCCGAGTCCTCGCAGCATGAACGCCGCCATGAAGCCCAGCAGCGTCGCCCATAGCTTGACCCGCGGGTCGAGCTGGTGGAGCAACGAGCTGCCAGGCACGTAGGTGTCGAACGTAACGGTCATGCGTCACCGCCAATTACGGCTGCGGGCGGGCCATCTGCGATGATAGCCCCGGCGTCGAGCGTAATCGTGCGGTCGGCGCGCGCAGCCAGGTCGAGGTCGTGGGTCACCAGCACAATCGTCACGCCCTGCTCGCGGAGTTCCGTCAACCAGGCCAGGAGTTGTGCAAGGCCGCGCCCGTCCAACCCGACCGTGGGCTCGTCGAGGACGATGATGGGCGTGGCCAGCGCTGCGAGCACGGCCAAGGTGACGGTGCGCTGTGCGCCATAGCCAAGGAGCGCGGGCGGCACGTCTGCAACGTCCTGCAGCCCGAATCGCTCGAGCACGCGGTCGACCCCCGTCTGAACGTTGCTCAGGCCTAGCCGCGTGGGTCCGTAGGCAATCTCGTCCCGTACCGTGGGCGAGAAGAGCTGCTGCTCGGGTCGTTGGAAGAGGAAGCCCACCTGTCTGGCGATCGTGCCCGCGGCACGCCCTGCCAGGGGCTGGCCCAGGATGCTCACAGTACCGCTCCTGGGGCGCAGGAGGCCGTTGAGATGGCGCACGACGGTGCTCTTGCCGGCACCGTTGCGCCCCACCAGAGCCACAAACTGCCCTTGGGGAATGGTGAGGTCGATCCCATGGAGCACCTCAGCCTCACCCGGGTAGCCGAAATGCACGCCCTTGACCTCGATGGCGGGGATGCCGCCATCGACGACGCCGCGTGGACCGAGATCGGGCCACAACCGGGAGGGGAAGAGGAGCCCCGTCTGGATGAGGGCCGCCTCCTGCTCGACGAGGGCTTCCCAGGGCATTGCGGGTGATACCTGCCCGTCTGACAGCAGCGCGAAGGCCCCGGCCTGGCGCGCAGTCTCGGAATGGAGTGTCATGATGAGCAGCGTCGTGCCGGCCTCACGCAGGCTACTGACTGCGGCGAGGACTTCGGCACGTCCTTCAGGGTCAAGCCCGCCTAACGGCTCGTCGAGGAGCAGTGCGTTGGGCCGCATCGCCCAGAGCGCTGCGAGCGCGAGCCGCTTTTGCTGGCCGCCGGAGAGTGCCCACGGGGCACGACGTCTCACGGTGGTCAGCTCGAAGGCTGTGAGCGATGCCTCGATCCGCCGTCCGATTTCCTCAGAGGCCAGCCCCATCGCTTCGAGGCCCCACGCAACCTCGTCTTCCACGGTCGTGGTGAAGAGCTGTGTGGCTGCATCTTGGAAGAGTAGGCCCACGCTGCCAATCTCGGGCGGACCGTTGCGGAGGTCGCGCCCGGCAATGCTCACCGATCCCGAGAGCGTGCCGCCGGTATGGCGCGGCGCAAGTCCGGCGAGGACATAGCTCAGCGTGCTCTTGCCCGCGCCCGTCGGGCCCATGACGGCGAGCGCCTCGCCCGTGCCCAGATCAAGTGAGCAGCCGGTCAGGACCGGCCGGGAGGACTCCCCGGGCAGGCGGGTGGCGTAGGCGAACGTGACGTCGTGTGCACGAATCATAGTTGGGGCTCAAAAAAAGGCGGAGGAGGCCACGGGCCCTCCTCCGCATACATGGTCACTGCTTGTCCTCAGACGGTTCTGTCGCTGTAACTCTCCAGGGGCGGGTACGCCCGTCGCACGGCCCAGTGAAGGGGCAGGCCGATGATGCTCCCGCTCAGGGCCTGAATGGCGTTGGGTACGATTTCCAGCACTGCTAGCGCCGCCCCCTGCAGGATCACGCCCGCCAGGAAATAGCCCCCGACGACGATCGCGATGCTGACCACAGCGGCAATCAACGCGCGTGCCCAGCTCAGACCTCTATGGAGGATCCGCCCCATTGCGAGCCCCTGGAGACCGTGGACCAGCAGCGAGAAGATCGCCCATTGCGGAAATCCGAGCAGATCGGCCAGTGCCGTGCCCAGGCCACCGGCGGCCATCGCCACCCACGGCCCAAACGCGACCGCGGCGAATGCGATGCCCGCATCCCCCAGATGCACGTACCCCCCCGTCGCCGGGACGGGGATCCGTGGCACCGTGGTCAGCACGAAGATCAGGGCCGCCATCAGTGCGGTCAGGGTGATGCGCCGGATGTTGATCATGGCTCAACTCCAAGTGTTATCGTAGTGCCATCATAACACTGCGAAGCCGGCTGGCAAGCTCGAGATCGAGTTAGTGGCGGCGATCCTTCTTGTCGTCGTCACCCACGAAGATGCTCAAGATCACGCTGACCACACTCACGATGAGCGCACCCCAGAACGCGGGCCAGAACCCATCGATATAGAACCCCACCTTGAAGAGGTTGTTGGCGATCGTGGAGGCGATCAGCATCGAGATCGCGTTCACAACCAGCGTGAACAATCCTAGCGTGAGCACGATCAGGGGGCACGTGAGCATCTTGAGCAGCGGGCGGATCAGGGCATTGACCAGGCTCAGGATCACGGCCATTGCTGCGTAGACGACCCAGCCACGACTGTCGTCCACGTGAATGCCCGGGACCACCCAGGCAGCAGCAAACAGCGATAGGGCGGTAATCGCCCAGCGGATAAGCAGTTTCATTGTCGACCTCCCGTTCACTATAGGGAATGCACTTCTACTACGTCACAAGGTGCGTCCAGGTTTCGGGAAGTCAGGCCGCAGTGGCTGTAGCGTCTTCCTGCGCGCTTCCGGCGAGTGAGATGCGCTCGGGAGGGATCGTTGCCTGAATGGTGATGTCGCCAAAGGGCTCGTCCTGTTGTGCGGATACGGCCTCTTGCTTGATCAGCTCGAGCACCGCCTGGAGCGTGACGATTGCCTCGAGTCGCGTGGGCTTGTCGCTCAACAGCTTGCGAAAGCTGACCCTGGCCCAGCGCAGCAGCCGCTCCCGGATGATCGTCACCTGTTCGACAATGGAGATGCGCGGGCGTTGGATCGCCCGTTCGGGGCGTGGGGGCTCGACAGGGGTCAGGGCAAGCTCCGCCGCCTCGTGCAACATCTGTAGGTCGACGCCCGCCAGGTCCAGCGTGACGCGGATAGGGCGCGGCTGGTAGCTCCCGCGGACGTAGGAGCGTAGTCCCACGTGATCGCGCTCACGTAGCCAGCCGGCGGCCTCGCGATACTGCCGGTAGGCGCGAAGTTGGCGCACCAGCTCGTCGCCCACGTCCTCTTCTTCGTCGACTTCCCGGGCCGATGCGGGGGGTTTGGGCAGCAACGCCTTGGACTTGATCCAGAGCAGCTTGGCAGCGACTGCGAGAAACTCTGCGATAATGTCGATCTGGCTGGCGGCGCGCATGCGATCGACCTGCTCCAGGAATTCATCGGTCACCTGGGCCAGGGCGACTTTGGTGATATCGAGCTCGTTCTTCTCGATCAGCCGCAGCAGCAAGTCCAGAGGACCTTGGAAGACGGGGGTGTGGACCTCGTAACTCGTCTGGGCGACGGATTGTGGTGTCTGGACGTCGGACATATCCCAGCAAGCATAGCGCAACTGCGCTGGAACGCAACCGTTTATCCGCGCTGGTTTGGGATATATGGGATATCGTTTGGGATAATGTGTTTTTTGAATTGCGATACACTGGGAGAGGCTAGAGGTCTCCAAGATGAATCCGATTGGTCCTGTGCTGACTCTGCTGGTGCAGTTTCTGGCGGTGCTGGGTCTGCTGTTGGTGGCTGATCGCTGGCTGCACCGTCACCTCCAAGGCGTGATGTTCCTGCTGACCGGGGACGAGGAGTTGGCGCTCTGGCTCTATGCAATCGTTCTGTTTCCCGGCGTTGCGCTGCACGAGCTGAGTCACGCGCTGATGGCCAGGTTGCTGGGTGTCAAGATCGGGCGAATGAAGTTGCTGCCCAGCCGGGGGAATAAGCGCGTTCAATTGGGATTTGTGGCGGTTCAGGAGACCGATTTCCTGCGTGCCAGTCTCATTGGCGCCGCACCTATGGTGCTGGGCAGCGTAGCCGTGATCCTTATCGGGCACTTCGTCTTCGGTACGCCCGAGATCATTGGTGCAGTCTCGTCCGGGGACTGGGTGTCGGGGTTCAAGGCGTTCGTACCGGCCCTCCGGGCGCCCGATGTCTGGTTGTGGGTCTACCTGGTCTTCGCTATCGTGAACACGATGTTACCCAGTCGTTCCGATGTGCACGCGTGGCCGGCTCTTGCAGTGGTGGGCGCCGTCGTCGCTGGCCTCCTCATCTACGCAGGGTTGGAGGCCGTGGTCTATGAGAGCGCGGGGCGGTTCCTCACCATTGCGGTCCGGTGGGTTGTGCTCCTGGGTGCAAGCACGCTGTTGGTTGACTTGCCTGTCTTCGCAGGTATCTTCCTGATGCAGAAGCTGTTGGAGACTCTCAAGGGAGTCCGGCTGGCCTGAGCACCGCACACGTAGGGGAGGTCCATTGAGAACGAACTGGCCCGCCATCGCGATCCTTGCAGCCTTCCTCATCATTGGCAGCCTCTACGCCGCGGGGACCCCAGCCTGGCAAGCACCCGATGAACCGGCACACTACAACTACATCCGCTCCCTGGCGACGGGTGAGGGCATTCCGGTGATGGAGATGGGCGATTATGACCAGGATTATCTCGGTCGCCTCACTTCGGAGGCATTCCCACCTGATCTATCGATCGCGTCGTTGGAGTACGAGGACCACCAACCCCCGCTCTACTATCTGCTCGCCACGCCGGTCTACCGGATCTCAGACGGCGATGTCCTGAGCCTGCGCCTCTTCTCCTTGTTTCTGGGGGGGACCGGGATCGCGACGCTGTTTCTGCTTCTGCGCGAGTTCAGGCCTGGCGAGCCGGCGCTTGCCTGGCTGGGTGGGGGTTTGGTCGCGTTTGTCCCCCAGGTCGTGGCGATCATGGCGTCGATCAACAACGATGCCCTCGTCATGCCACTTTTGTGGCTCTGGTTGGTGCTCGGTCTCCGTTATCTTCGGGGGGCGACGCCAGCGTGGGCCCTGGGCCTTGTCGCCGGGGCCTTGCTCTTGACCAAGACGACGGGTTATGGTGTGCTGCCGCTGGCAATCTTGTTGGTGGCCTTACGCGTCCGCCGGGCGGGTATGGCTTGGACATGGGGGGGGCGCCAACTCGCTGCCATCCTGCTCCCTGCCGGACTGCTTGGCGGGCTTTGGTGGCTCCGCAACGTCACGGTCTATGGCTGGCCCGACCTATTGGGGCTGATGCGCCACGATCTCGTGGTTGTGGGCCAGCCGCGCACCGCCGATTGGATCGCGGCACAGGGCCTCTTCCCGTTTCTCCGCGAGGGCATCTGGACGCTGTTTCGGTCGTTCTGGGGACAGTTTGGCTGGATGGGCGTCGTGCTGGACGTTCGGATCTATCAGGGCCTGGCGATCTTTACGGCACTGACGGTCTACGGAGCCGCGTGGGCCCTTCTGGATGTGGTGGGGCGTAAGGGGGATGTCGGCGGGGATGCCCGTGAGCGCGATGGCTGGATCCTGCTCGGGGCCGCGGCCCTGATCACCGTGACGATGCTCGTGGGCTACAACCTGACCTTTGTACAGCATCAGGGACGCTATCTCTTCCCGGCGCTGCCGGCCATGGCCCTGGGCGCTGCGCTTGGGTGGCGACGGCTGGCGGGTCGACAGCTAGCTGTGGGCACTGCGTTGGTCCTGTGGGTCATGGTCGTCGCTTTGGCCGCTATCGGCCTGATTCGCGGGGATCTCCCGGCATGGCCGATGGCGATGCTCGGCGCGGCTGCGCTCGGGCTCTTTGCGCTCGCCTTTGTGCCGCCGAAGTGGCACGGCGTGGTCGTTGCTGGGGGGCTGTTGGCGATGGCCTCACTGGACTTGTGGTGTCTTTTCGGATTCATCGTGCCCATGTTGACGCGAACGGTGCCGTAGACCGAGGGTACCGGTCCCGCGTACCGGTATTTTCCGGGAACGCACGATCGCTGGATATCGTTTGAGGGGGTGGTTGTCGATGATCGAGCCCGGTTTGAGCGCGGAGATCGACCACGTTGTTGGTGCAGGGGATACGGCAGCTGCCTATGGGAGCGGCCTCGTTCCGGTCCTGAGCACGCCGCACCTGATTGCCCTGATGGAGGGAGCGGCACAGGCTGCCATCGCGCCCTACCTCGACGAAGGGCAGACGGCGGTGGGCACGCTTGTCGAGATGCGGCACCTCGCGGCAACGCCAGTGGGGATGCAGGTGCGTGTGCGTGCAGAACTGACGGCGGTGGACGGAAAGCGCTTGCGCTTCCACGTCGAAGCCTGGGACGGCGTGGAGAAGGTGGGAGAGGCTGAGCACGAGCGCTATGTGATCGACCAGGCGCGCTTCATGAGGCGTGTGGCGGACAAAGCTAGGCAGGGAGACGAGTCGCTTGGGCGCTGAAGATGTCATCGCGATGCGCTATGAGGAGACCTATGCCTCGATGGTCGCGCACCTCCAGGCTCGCCGGTCTGAGGATCCCAGCTTTACGATCGACCAGTTGCGGGGTTACTTGAAGGAAGCCGTTACCCGCCAGGGCAACGATTGGATTGGTGGCGGGGTGCTGTTCGATGCAACGCAGGCCGCCATCGTCGCGGCCCACGAGGCGGTCCTGGCCGAGTGGCAGGCTGAGCTCGATCTGAGCGGGTAGGAAAGGCGCCGCCCCTAATCTTCCGCGATCGTCAGCGCCTCGCTGTTCCACAACGTGCCGTAGGCTGAAGCATCGGGGCGGACACCCTGGAGATTGGGGCGTGCCACGAACCATACGGGACGCCAGGCCAGGAAGAAGGTCGGCAACGCTTCATCGAGTGCGTCCTGTGCTGCGCTGAGGGCGGCTGCCTGTGCTGTGGCATCGAGTGCCGACAGCGCCTGCATACACGCAGCGTCATACTCCTCCGAGTCGAACCTCCCGAAGTTCTCCCCCTGCCAACCGTTTTCGGCTGTGGGGATGCGGTTGCTCAGCCAGCCTCCGCAGACCTCGGGCACCGTGGCTTGCCAACCGAGGAGGGCCAGCTCGAACCAGCCTCCGAAGAGCGGGCTTGCCCCACTGCCCGCGTAGAGCTGCCGCGCATCCATCGGCTGCAGTTCGATGTCGGCGCCACAGCTCTCCAGATCCGCTGCGACGTGCGCCGCAAGGGTGAAGATCTGGGGGATGAAGTGCAGGGTCAGGCTCAGCGGCTCGCCATCGGCAAAGCCTGGTACCGACTCAGCCTCACGCACGCCATTCCCATCCTGGTCCTGCCACCCAAGCGAGTCCAGGAGCCTACCACTGGCCTGCGGGTTGAACGCGAGTGTTGTGCGTTCGATGTAGGAGGGATGGTTGGGTGGGATGAAACCGCTGGCTGCGGCGAGGGCTTCGGCAGGTAGTGCCTGGGTCAGTTGCTGGCGGCTCACACACCCTGCGAGTGCTCGCCGGACCTGAGGATCCTGCAGCGGCGAGGTCCGTTCGGTGTCCAGGGGTTGGTCCGGCGCGGGCTCGGGCTCTGCGTTCATATCGAGCCGCAACACGGTGGGCGCAACGTCGGCCCACATCGTGATCTCTCCAGCTGCTGCAAGCCGTGCCCAAGGCTGCCACGACGTCTGGTTTGCCGGAGTCGGCAGCACAATGTCGCAGGTACCATTAGCCACCAGCTCGTGCCAGGAGTCTGGCGTAGTCACAGGGAAGCGGATCGTGATTTCCTCCAGGAGGGGTGCCGGGCCGCTGTAGTGGTGGTTGGGTTCGAGCCGGACCTCGCGGCCCGACTCCCACGCCACGATGCGGAACGGCCCTGTCGCCGGCGGGGTGCGGTCATCCGCAATCGCGTCCAGCGTCTGCCCCTGCCACCGGTGGGCTGGCTGCAAGGGAAAGAGGAACCCCGGATAGGCGCCGCTCAGATAACCGGGAATGCCCTCCCAGCGCAGTGAGCGCTCATCGACGGCGACGAACTGCGCGGTGCGTTCTGCCAGATCCCGCCAACGTCCCTCGGCCTCAGGAAGCTGGGCGAGGTGATAGCCCAGGAGCGCATCCTTGGTCGTGACGGGCGTGCCATCCGACCAGAAGAGATCTGGCTTCAAGGTGAAGGTCACCACGAGCTGCGGAAGTTGGAGAGCCTCGGTGCCTGTGACCTGGTGGACGAAACCCAGCGCATCAGCATACCGCGTGCCACTCGTTGCCCGCACTAGCCGCGTAATGACGTCGCCCGACGCCAGTGACGGCACACGCTCGACGAGTCGCGCTTCCCATCCATAGGCAACACGTTCGACGGCATCCTCGAGAAAGAGCGCCAGCAGGTCGTTGGCGGCGTCTGATGCGATGAAGGGGCTTACGGCCTCGGGTTCCAGGGCGCAGAGGGTCAGTCGCTGGGACACCCTCTCGGGAGTAGCGCGCTCCACCGTGGCGGTGGGGCGGGGTGTGGGCATTGCGCCGGTGGATGTTGCCGCAGGTGACGGTGTCTGCTGACCACCACATCCGAGGAGGATCAGCGTGAGGAGCGCGCCTGTGACGCTCAGGCCCAGGTTGCGCGCTGGGGATCTAGGTACCATCGCCTCTGCGCCTGCGGCTCAAATAGAGCAGCAGTACGATGGTGATCGTCGCCAGTAGTCCCAACGCAACCAGCTTGTAGAGCCGCGACGAGACCACCAATCCGAGGGCCCCCGCGATAGCGCAGAAAGCCCAGTAGATGAGAACGATGATCTGCGTCGAAATGCCGGCATCCTGCAGCCTGAAGTGCAGGTGGCGCCGGTCACCCCGGAAGGGGCTGGCCCCGTGCCGCCACCGGTCGAGAATAGTCCACGCCACGTCCACGATGGGAATCCCCATGACCAACAACACCGTTGCGACCCGACCTCCCGCGATCAGCCCCAGCGCCGCCATGACGTATCCGAGGAAGAAGGACCCGTTGCTCCCCAGGTGGACCTTCGCCGGGGAGACGTTGTAGACGAGGAACCCAATGGCAGCTCCCAGCAGAGCCAGGGCCTGAGGCACCACGCTGGGCTGACCACTACGGACCATGTGGATGCTCAGGACCGCGGCAAGGATGGCCGAGACTCCCGCGGCCAGTCCGTCCAGGCCATCGAGCCAGTTCACGGTCACGATCATACCCGTCGTCCAGAACAGGGTCAGCGGGATGTAGAGCAGTGCCGGCAGCACCACGGTGCTGTTGGTGAGGGGGTTGTTGAACCGCTCCAGGATGATGAGGCTTGCGACCGCCACAATCGCTGCCAGCAGATAACCCAGGTACTCGGTGCCGGAGGGCAGCTCGAAACGGTCGTCGATCAGGCCAAAGATCACCATCAGCGCCGCACCGATCGTCAACCCCCAGAAGCGGCGCGTCTCGTTGGGGTCAGCCGTGGGGATTGGCAGGAAGCGCGAGACCAACAACGCGCCGAAGAAGCCCAGCGCCAGTCCCAGCCCTCCCAATCGTGACACGACGCCCGTGTGGCGCCGGCGCCCCCCGGGTGTTGCGACGATCTTCAGGCGCAGGCCAAGCCGCCCCATCAGGGGTGTCACGATAAGGGCGATCGCGCCACCCGTGGCTAGGATCAGTGCATATTCCAGCCCGTAGGGCATGGCGGTGTCTCCTTCTGCCGGGCCGTTACCCCTTCAGGCCTGAGGATGCTCAAGCCTGAGTAGACTCAGGCTGATCTTGCGCATTCCGACCCTCCCGCCCCGTTCTGACTCGCGGGTCAGAACCTGCTTACGCCGTGCCGAACTGACGGTCGCCGGCATCCCCCAGCCCCGGCACGATGTAGGCGTGCTCGTTCAGGTGGCTATCCAGCGCTGCCAGGTAGATGTCGACGTCGGGATGGGCTGTGGCGAGGGCCTCGACGCCCTCGGGTGCGCCGATGAGGCCGAGGAACTTGATGCGATGGGCGCCCCAGTTCTTCAGGATCTCCACCGTCTTGACCGCCGAGCCCCCTGTCGCCAGCATCGGATCCAGGATCAGGCAGACGGAGACCGTCGGGTGGATGGGCAGGCGGTTGTAATAGGCGACGGGACGGAGCGTCTTCTCGTCGCGGAATAAGCCGATGTGCCAGACCTCGGCGGAGGGGATCATCTCCCAGATGCCCTCGACCATGCCCAGGCCCGAGCGGAGGATGGGGATCAGGCCAATCGGCTCGGCGAGCTTGTGGCCGACCGTCGACGTCAGCGGGGTCTCGATCTCTTTGGGGCAGACGGCCAGATCGGCGAGTGCCTCGTAGGCAATCAGCAGCGTGATCTCGCGGATCAGTTCGCGGAAGCGTTTGGAATCGGTGTTCTTGTCGCGGAGGAGTGTGAGCTTGTGTTTGACCAGCGGATGCTCGGATACGTGTACGTCTGCCATACCTGTAGATCTCCTTTGCATTCGTCTGCCTTGCTGCACCTGCCGCATTGTACTTGGGGGGCGATGTTTGTCAAAGCTCCACGTTCCGGGGTACCGCAATCGTCCTCGATTGCGTCCGGCACAAGCCGGAGGCTTACGCTACACCAGCGGCGTGCTTCTGGCGGGCCGTCAGTGCTGCAACCAGCGCTCGACGAGCGCGTCCAGCGTGCCATCAGCCTGGAGCGCCTGCAGCGCGCCTTCGATCGCCTCGAAGAGCGCCTTATCCTCGCCCCTCACCGCGATGACGTAGGGCTCCGGGCTGAGGGGGGGCGTGAGGATGCGCAGGTCGGGGTCCTGGCTTGCGGCGAGGCGCGCCGAGACGTGGTCCACGATGGCGGCGACCGCCTCACCGTGCAGCCGCGCCGCAAGGTCGCCCGGCGCCTCGACCGTCACCACGGTGGGGGGTGGCACCAGCGTCTCCTGCCATTGGAGCACCTGCATGTGCCCGGCGGTCCCGAAGACGCACGCCACAGGCTGCCCGGAAAGGTCGGTCTCGGTCGTGATCGTGCTGTCCTTCAGTGTTATTAGGACGAGGCCCGCGTCAAAGTAGGGTGTGGTGAAGATGAAGTCCCTGCTACGCGAGGGGTCCGGGTAGAGCGCCGAGATGATCACATCGGCGCGGTCCGCGGTCAATGCATCGTAGAGTGCATCGTAGCCCGTGGTGACCGTGTGCGCCTCGACGCCCAGATGGACGGCGATCGCGCGCGCCAGGTCGGCATCGAGCCCCACGATTTGGCCGTTCGCGTCGACGGACTCAAACGGGGGAAATGACGGGTCCATTGCCACGCGCAGTATCCCCGAGTCCAGGATGCGGTCCAGCCGTCCGGTCTGCGCGCCGCAGCCCACGAGCAGTAGCCCCGCAACGAGGAGCGCAAACATCAGGGAACCGAGACCCCGTCTGGAAATGGGTTCCGGCCCTGAAGCCCAGTGTTCCGGGTGGATCGCTGATCCCTTTGTTCGGGGCTCAGGTTGCGCGTGAACTTGCGTGCCCCTTCTCGACCCACTTCCCCGTCGACACGCAACAACACGGGGAGGTGTCTGCACCTCCCCGTGTTCTGCAGCCCGGCTATGCCCTGAGCGTCTAGCCCGTACCCAGGTCCGTCTTGTCATGGTTGGGGGTCAGGTCAATGACGATGCTGCCCGTGTCCAGCGCGCGCTTGATCTCCCGCTCGAGCATATCCCCCATCATCAGCAGGTTGAGCAGCTCGGCCTCGACCTCGGGATTGTCATCGGGCCTGAGTTGCCAGGCGGTCTCCAGCGCGGTGTTCATCTCCTGGAGGTGCAGCAGCATATCCATCATCACTTCCTCGCTGGATGTTGCCCGTTCCTCGAGCATAACCAACGGTCCACCCAGCAGCCCTCGCGTCTGCAGCTCGGACTGCACCATCGGGTCGAACAGCTCCGAGTCCGCCAGCCCCTCATAGATCTCGAACCGATCGTCGGACATCAGGAACTGCTCCAGCAACTCGGGCGTCATCCAGATCATCAGCCCTTCGTTGGCCAGGCGATCGTAGAGTTCATCCAGGGGAACCAGGATGTGGACAGATTCGCTGAGAATCTGGATCACTCTATTGGTAATCGGATCGATCATGTGCATTTCACCCCAAACTCGTGTTCACCTTGATCATACCACGGCTTTGGGATGTGGGGAGGGGATCAACGCTTTTCGCGCAGCCTCCGCACAAACTCGGCGATCCGCTCTTCATAGCCGATCGACTTGGGCTTGTACCAGCCGCCCTCGACGCCCTCGGGAAGATAGCGCTGGGCCACCCAACCCCCCGGGTAGTCGTGCGGGTATTTGTAGCCCGGGGCGGACCCGCGCTCCTCGCCCAGGAGCGTGTTCTGGTCGCGGATGTGCACCGGCGGCGGGAGGTACCCGTGCTCTTCCAGGTAGGCCTTGGCCTGCCAATAGGCGCCCGCGCTGTTGGACTTGGGCGAGGTGGCGAGGTAGAGCGTCGCCTCTGCCAGGTGGTACTGCCCCTCGGGCATGCCCACCCACTCGAACGCCTGGGCGCAGGCCATGACGACCGAGATGGCCATCGGCGAGGCCAGGCCGATATCCTCCGACGCGGCGATCAGCAACCGCCGGAAGATGAATCGCGGGTCCTCGCCCGCCAGGACCATCTTGGCCAGGTAGTAGAGCGCGGCATCGGGGTCCGACCCGCGGATCGACTTGATGAAGGCGCTGGCGGTGTTGTAGTGCTCGTCGCCCGCCCGGTCATACTGCATCGCCCGGCGCTGGATCGACTCCTCGGCAACCGCCAGCGTGATGTGCAGCGTGCCGTCCTCGTCCGGCGACGTGGACTCCACGGCGAGCTCGAGCGCGTTGAGGGCGCTGCGCACGTCGCCGTCGGCGAACTCCGCCAGGTGGCGCAGCGCGTCGGCGTCGAGCACGATATCGCGCCGCCCGTAGCCGCGCTCTTTATCGTGGAGCGCGCGTTGGACGAGACCCTCAATCTCTTCCACCGTGAGCGATGTGAAGCGGAAGATACGTGAGCGGCTGAGCAGCGGCGAGATGATCGAGAAGTAGGGGTTCTCGGTCGTCGCGCCGATCAACGTGATCGTGCCGTCCTCGACCACGGGCAGCAGCCCGTCCTGCTGGGCCTTGTTCCAGCGGTGGATCTCATCGACCATCAGCAGCGTGCGCGTGCCATACATCGCACGGCGCTCGCGGGCCGCGTCGACGAGCTTGCGCAGGTCGGCGACGCCGGCTAGCACTGCGTTGAGCGTTTCGAAGTGCGACTGGGTGGTGTTGGCGATCACGGCGGCGAGCGTCGTCTTGCCGGTGCCGGGCGGGCCCCAGAACAGGATCGACGTGAAAAGGCGGTCGGCCTCGATCGCGCGGCGCAGCAGCTTGCCGGGGCCGATGATGTGCGCCTGGCCCACCACCTCGTCGAGCGTGCGCGGGCGCATCCGCGCGGCGAG
>JAXDDP010000147.1:0-9234 GCA_034676785.1 Anaerolineae bacterium
TGCCGGATCCCTGTCACATCGGCTGGACTGTAGGATGCATAGCTGGCGCCTTCGTCGGCTGCGTCTTTCAACGAGACAACGGCGTAGTAGGCACGGCCAAAGTCCAGCAGTCCAAGCATCAGCATGATCAGAACCGGCAGCGCTAGTGCTGCCTCGACCAAACTTTGTCCCCGATCGTACGCCCGTGTCTTCTTGATCATCAACGTCCTCGCTTCTTGCGATTGTGCAGCGTATCGCCTACTGAACCGCGGTCAGCACGGCACCAGTAACTGCGTCGAGTCTCACGTCAACGAAACCGTCGTCGGCGTAGGCTGAGACCGTCCAGGTGGGTCGCCCGTCGCTCTGTTGGAGTCGAAAGGTGACCTGTGCTTCCGGATGCTGCTCCACGAAATCCTGACCGTCTGCTGCGCGGAAGGATAACCACGCCGTCTCAACGCCGTGGGGCGGCAGCTCATCGCCAAGTGGTGTGGGCACCATAGGGATCTCAAGGGGCGGCACCCACAAGGTCGTTTCGTCATCGATGACGACACCAACCAGGCTCGATTCGACCGGCGAAAAGTACGTGAATGCCCACGCCACCGGCGGGTTGCTGGCAGCTGCCTGGCCCGGCGTCAGATACCAGGCGGCCTCGACGCGCACCAGATAGGCGTCATTGGCCCAGCCCGCGGCACGCTCTTGCGCTCGTACGTGCGCTTCCGCTAACCCTACGACCGATGTGACGCCTCGCCGTATGACGCGTGGCCTGGCCCCCATGCGGTTATGTGCGTCAACGAGAGGCGCCAGGTTCCAAAGTAACAGGGCCAGCACCCCGGTCAGTGCCAGGATGACCAGAACCAGGGCAGGTCGGGTCGCAGGACGGGATTCCATATCCTTCGCTATCTCCCCCGCATCACCAGTGGCAGAAAGATCCGGTTGTCTGCTGGTGGGCCACTGCGGAAGCTAACGCCCTGCGGTTTCCAGTTGCCCAATGGGTCAAGGTAGTATTCGACCCAGGCTGCGTTCAGGTATCCATCAGTGCCCAGCTCAGCTGATGCGAAGATCGAGAGCTGATCTGTGCTCTGCGACCAGTTCTCGGGCGCTCCCCAAGTGGCTCCCTTGTCCCTAGAGCAGCGAACCCATATATCCTCTTTACCCGAGCCGGCTGCCCCAGCATAGCCGTGCCAAGCCACACATACTATCCCGGTGCGTGCTGAGATGGTCGACCGGGCTAGTGTGGGGAAGTTACCGGTAACTTGGTCAGCTCCAAGGCTCAGACTGATCGGCAACGATCGCTTCAGCGAACGGTACTGAATATGCTGCTCAGTAACAACCGCGAGCCTGTCGGTCACCGTCCAAGAGATGTGCGTTTCACCATCCGATGCCTCGGCAATGCTGGGACGTACCGCCAGTGTCTGTGCCGATGGCGATAGCCGCTCAGGCGCAGACCACTGTGTACTGCTTGCGGGTCTCACTGTCATCCAGATGCTTCTCTCTTGCTCACCTCTGCTTGCTTGATTCTGCTCCCAGACTACATGGAGCTCGCCAGTCCCTGGATTGGCGCTGATGCGCGGGAACAACGCCCCGCCCACTACCGCATTAGGGTCCAACGCAGCGCTATGGGTCACTATTGCTACAGGTGTTGACCACGACGATGTCGCGGCGGTCCAACTGCTATAGTAGATGTCAAGTAGCGAGCCTGTGCAGTCGGTGGGTGATGTCGCTGCGCTGAAAACCACGTGCCATCCGGTGGATGAAGCAATGATATCCGGAGATGTATAGGGACCGTAGACGCCTTCCATGACGACCTGAGCCGGTCCCGTTCCAAGCAGACGGCCCATCACGCGATTCTCAGTAGAGCAATCCGCTGGATGCGATGGAGCAGAGCTCTGGATCCAAGCTACAGCGGTTTGGGTACCCGTGACAGCTACGCCGGGCGACCAAGAGTACGGAAGATCGATGGCCGGTGGAAGATAGGTCATATCCTCGGCCCCCTGCCAGACTCCAGCCTCTCGCTGTGCAACCCAGATCCCCGAATCCGCCCTCTGGTCGGCCCACACAACGCTGATAAGGTTCCCGTCAGCAGACAAGTCGATAGTATCTTGCTCGCGAACCCCACTACTATTCGGCAGGACCTGGCTGGAAATGGCTGTGGCTGCGCTTACGCCTGCCGCGGCTGAAAACACGAGCAGCGCGACACGCCACACAGTGGCTAAGGTTTCTGGTGAGCAGCGCTGCTTACGTTTCATTTCGTGTGTCATGGCAGCACCTCCAGGTACAAGTTGGCCATAGTCTCGCCGCCGCCGATCACAGATACGGCTTGTGTCGTGTAGTAGAAGGCATTTGCCAGCCGAAGTTGTGCCACGACCGTGTAGTTACCTTCGTAAATATCGACCAGTTCGTAGTACCCGTTTGCATCCGAACGCGTCGACGCCCACAGGCGCTCATCTTCTCCGTATAGATAGATGGTAACGTTGGCTTGTTCGAGCACGCCCAATCGCGTCGTTCCCCAGATCACTCCCGTGGGCCTTGGCGTCACCTCTGGGGTGGGGGTGGGGGCCAGATTCCCGATCGTGAGGCGCAGTGACAGAGGCTCGCTGACGTTGTTGGCCTCGTCGATCTCATCGATCTGATCCCACGTATCGACCATCGCGATCAGCGTGTGGTTGCCCACGGTCTCAAATCCATTGGGGACGTACATCGTGAACGTGACGGTTGAGCCAGCACCCAGAGCGTTCACAGCGACGTAGTCCACGCTTGCCTGCTCCGGGAGCGCTGTGACCGGGTCGTAATCCGCGAACAGATCTACCCAGAACAGCGACGTGACATCCACGGTGCCGGCGTTCATGATCGCTATGGACAGATGCAGTCGCTCGTACGTGCCGGGAAGCGGGTCATCGGTGATGGCCAGACTCGTGATCACGAGGTCTGGTTTCTGTTCGGGCGCACAGACGGGGACGGACATCTGCAGCGACAGCTCAACCTTCCCATTCTTGTCCAGGACCTGCGCCGCCAGTGTATGTGAGCTGGGCTCGTACGCGTCGATGGTTATGCTCACTGGCACGTCAAAGGACTGAGCTTGGTAGTTGTAGTCCGTCTCGCTGACCGTCGCGCCGTCCCATAGGATGCGCAACATCTCGTACTTCTTGTTGTTGGAGATGTTGCGCCCTCGTACGGTGACGTTGTGCGTCCCGAAGCGCAGGCATGCCGAGTCGATAGTGATGTAGGCTCCTGCTGGGGTTGCCGTTGGCACGGGTGAGGCCGTCGCCGTCGCCGTCACCGTTGGCGTGAGACTATCCTGCACGATCGTCAGGTCCTGGCTATCGTATCCCTGGACGACGACGGTGTGGCCCACGATCAGGCTCGGAAGGCCCGAGAACGTGAAGGTCCCATCCGCAGCGACCGCCACTGTGCGTTGAAGCCCGGTCTGAATCACGCGCAGAGTCACTCCGAAACCTGCCGCTGCCCTTCCGGTGACCGTGGTGTCGCCGGCGATGACCGGTCTGTCGATGACAATCGCTGGAATCGGCGTCGGCGTGAATGTCGGCGTCGGTGTGGGGGTTCTCGTCGCCGTTGGCGGCAGCGTCTCGGTGGGAGCCGGCGTGAACGTACGCGTCGGCGTCGGCCCGCCGGGAGTTGGCGTCTCCGTCGGCGCAATGTAGGGCGGGGGCGCGGGTGCAGCGAGCGTACTTGGTGCGCTCGTTCGTACCGTCTGAATCGTGCGCCGGTTCTCCGCTCTGAGCATCAGGCCTGTCGGCATCAGTGGGCGCAACAGCGGTGTGAGGGGCTGGATCGTGTACTGCAATGTGACGATGACGCGGTCTGAGGTGAAAGCCTGGTCCATCGAGATCGGCGCCGTGTTCGGACCGCGGTCGTAGGTGATGTTCATCATGATATCGCTGGGTGAGACGAGTTCCAGTCGTTCGGTCACGTGGTTGGTGATCCCGTTCTGGTCCTTCGGGTGGACCATCCCGTACCGCGTGCCCTCGCGTGCCGCGTTGTTTATATTGGTGTAGATGAACAGGATGCGGCCAAACTCAATGGTACCGAGGATGATCATCAGCAGCACCGGCAGCAGGAGCGCGAACTCAACCAGGCCCTGACCCGGAAGACGACCTGGTCGCCGGTTCATCGTCGTTCCTCGCACAACGTAGCGATTACTAAGTCGGTCATTGCGGGGTTCCTCCGTTAAGTGGGCGCTCACCGGGCAGCAAGAACAATTCGGGTCGGCCGGCGCGATAGGCATCTCGGAATTCCTCTGGGTACGCCAGGGCCTGTGTCGTGACCAGGTATGCTCTCCGGCAGGCCTGCACCATCGACGCAATCTGCGGCGCATTGTCTCCCCCGATCGGTTCAAGGGCCGCGAGCACAGTAAGGTAGTTCCCGAGCTGGAGGCGTACGTACTCAAGCACCTCGGGGAGAGCTGACTCGGGGGTTTCCGCGACAGCGCCTAGCAGTTGGTAGGTAAGCTGCCCTACCTCAGCCGCTATGCCCCCGTCCAGGGGCCGTTGACTGTGTACCAGGGACTGAGACTCAGCCACACGCTCGCCAAGGAAAGCCAGCGCCAGCGCCACGCGAACGTCGGGCTGGTCAGTCCCAGCATACTGCACGCGTTCGACGTGGATCTTGAGCGGGTAGAGTACCTGTCCAGGCGTACTACCACGTGCGGCGCGCACGATTCCGTTGCTCAGCGGCAGAACAAGCATAAGGACAACAGCAAGAGCCGCGGCGAGCTTCGCGCTTAGTCCAAGGCTTGCACCCAGTCGATGCCTATGGCGTTGGGTTCTCGATAGCCGGGCTGCCTCAGTGAGCAGCCGTGAGCGCCCTGGTCGGAGGCCCTCAGGCGGGTTAGGTACTCGGTGGCGCCACATCCGGTTCAGACTTGTCGTGATGCTAGCGAACCCATCAGCTAGCCCATCGGGCTGAGCTGCGTTATGCGGGCGCAGTCTGTCAGACCCCCACCGGCTGGTGCAGGACCCACTATCTGGACTCCTGTGGCTGCGATTGCCCATCTGCTCCTATCCCTGCTCCAATCTTTCCCTCAGCGTCGTCAGCGCCCGGTGCTGCAGTGCCTCAATCGCGCCGGTGCTTTTCTGAAGGACTTCGGCGATCTCACGCACTTTCAGCCCTTCACCGAACCGCAGAAGCAGCACCTGCTGTTGTATCTCCGTCAAACAGCCCAGCGCGTGTCGCAGTCCCTCTCGCGACCACGCATCGTCGTCATCGTGCTCGTGTACGACGACTTCCAAGACGCTCTCCTCTAGATCCTCGAGATACTGTCCGCTGCCACTTCGATACCAGTCCACCACGATGTTGTGGGCGATCCGGTAAAGCCATGCCCGGAACGACACCTTCCAGGGCTTCCGCGCCTGGATGGCCTCGAGGACACTGACGAAAACATCGCTCGTGAGATCCTCCGCTGCTTGCGCGCTGCCGACGCGACGATAGAGATATGTATAGATGCGTAGTGCGTACCGGTCGTAGAGCTCGGCCAGAGCGTCGTGGTCATACCGCCTGGCCTGCTCCAGCAGCTCTCGATCGTCCGCTGCCAAGCTCGTATCATTCATGACGTTGATTCATACCAAAACCATACGCATAACACGCGGAAAGTATAGATTTTGTTTCTTTCTGTGAGCAATAGTCCGCAGATTCGGCTTCGGGACCGCTCGGTTCTCCGGTCTCCTTACCTAGATCATACTTAACGGCCAGCTGATGACAAGCGACGAGAGCGGGTCCGGGTCGGTTGACAGACTGGCGTAGATGCCTATCTTCGGGTGAATGCCTCGAAGGGCGGTCCGGTCACAGGAGAAGATATGGCAGAAAGAGCTGGTGTGCGCGGGCTGAGCCGAGGTGCTCTGCAGACGACGGTGGTCTACTGCGCAGCGTTTGTTGCCCTTGGGCTTTCCCATGCCTCTCTCGGGCCTACGCTGATGGGCCTTGCGGCACAGGTTGGCACCGGTCTGGTGCAGATCAGCTATGGGCTGAGTGCACGGTCCGCCGGTTACCTGACGGGCTCGATCGTGGGCGGCCGCCTCTACGATGCGCTAAGAGGGCACCCGATTCTGGCACTGATGCTGACGCTCATTGCCGTGGGCATGGCCGCACTGCCGATGATACCTGTGTTGGCGTGGCTCGTTGCGCTGCTCTTTGCCATTGGCGTTGCTGAGGGTGCACTTGACGTCGGTGTCAACACCCTTGTCGTCTGGGTGCACGGCCGCAAGGTCGGGCCCTATATGAACGCCCTGCACTTCTTTTTCGGCCTGGGCGCGTTTCTCTCACCGATTATCGTGGCGCGGGCCGTCTCGCTGGGTGGGGGCATTCGGGCGACCTACTGGGTGCTAGCGGCCCTGGTGCTGCCCGTAGCCATCGCCGTCGTGCGGATATCCAGCCCAACCAATGCCTCCGGTCAGGCTCCTGCTGGCGTCAGAACGGGCGTGCAGAAGCCTGCCAACGATCGGTTGCTGCTCACGCTCCTGCCGCTCTTCTTCTTTCTGTACGTCGGCGTCGAGGGTAGCTTTGGGAGCTGGATCGCGACCTACGCCCAGGCGACTGGCCTTGGCGATGGGGAGACGGCTGCCTATCTCACCTCAGCGTTCTGGGGGGCGCTGACGCTGGGACGGCTGCTCTCTGTGCCTCTGGCCGTGCGCTTTACACCACGCCAGGTTCTGGCCTTTGACCTGAGTAGTTGCTTTGCCAGTGTCGTTGTACTGCTCCTGTGGCCGGGCGTCCCTGTGGCCACGTGGCTTGGGACAGCCGGCGCGGGGTTCGGTATGGCCTCAGTGTTCCCAACGACCTTGTCATTGGCTGAGCGCCACCTCACGATCACAGGGACTATCACGAGCCTGTTCTTCGCGGGCGCGAGCCTGGGTGGTATGGCGTTGCCGTGGATTATCGGGCAGCTCTTCGAACGGATTGGTCCGGATGTCACCATCTGGGCCATGGCGGTAGCTATGGTGCTGTGCATCGCGGTCTTCATCACAGTCGTGTTGCGAACGCGACGGGCGGAACGGAGGGAGATCATTGGCTAAGCTCATCACGACGTTAGGCGACTTCCAGCTCGAGGACCTCGGCGGCGGGCCGATCCTGCCTCACGAGCACGTGTTCGTCGATATGCGCGGCGCCGACCATCCAGATCTGGGCGTTGCGGATGCCGACGCAGTCGTTGCGTTGATGGCTCCGGAGCTCGCCCGTGCGCGCGAGGTTGGGGTAGCCGCCGTTGTCGTCTGTACGCCTGTGGGGGTGGGGCGCCGGGCAGATGTCGAGCTCGCCGTATCGCGGGCTGCTGATCTGCCGCTTGTCGTGCCGACAGGCATCTACCGGGAGCCCTGGATCCCGAGGTGGGCGCACGAGGCAAGCGAGGCAGACCTGGCGGCATGGATGCAGGCCGAGTTGGAGGTGGGGATCGGGCGCACGGGCGTACGCGCGGCCTGGATCAAACTAAGCGCTGGTGACGACGGACTCACCCGTGCTGAGACCAAGGTGTTGCGAGCTGCAGCAGCGGCCAGTCTCGCAACTGGTGCAACCATCGGAAGCCATACGATTCGCGGACGTGTCGCCCTGGATCAGCTCACGGTTGCTGCGAAGGTTGGCTTCAACCCTGACCACTTCATATGGATACACGCTCACAACGAGACTGACCTTGAGCTACACTCCGAAATGGCTGCCCGGGGCGTGTGGCTTGAGTACGACGCGATTGGCAGCTCCGATGAATCCGACAACGCGATCCTCAGCCTTGTGCTACGGGCACTGGGTAACGGGTACGGGGACCGGGTGCTGTTGAGCCAGGATCGAGGCTGGTATGATCCAGCAAAGCCTGGAGGCGGGACGCCGCGCCCGTTCGCGCACCTTGTGACTACGTTTCTGCCGCGGCTACGCGAGTCCGGGGTGAGCAATCGTCAGATCGATCAGATAACGCGGTTGAACCCCTTCCGGGCGTTCTCTCGCTAGGCGGGGTGCGTCATGTGAGGGACAACGGGCGCGGGACGGCCCCCTCGCCGCCCCGCGCAGCGGGCTATGACGAAGCCAAGGACGCCGTAGTCCAGCTCCAGGACTCTATTGAGACGTCTCGGTCGAGGAAGTCGCGTCTCTGCCTTCGAACAGGGGAAGGTTAACGATGATCCGCGTCCCGGGCCGTTCCTCAGTGTCGAAGACGGGGCTCTCCGCTCTGATGGTGCCGCGGTGGCGCTCGACGATGGCTCGGACCAACGCTAGACCCAGGCCCGTCCCACCGTATTTCCGTTTCGAGCTGCCGTCGACCTGGAAGAAGCGCTCGAAGATCTGCTCGAGGTGCTCTTCTGGCACACCAATCCCGCTGTCGGTTACCTCAATCGTTGCTACCTCATCATCAATGGTCAGCCGGACGCTGATATCACCGCCCGCCGGTGTGAACTTCAGTGCGTTTCCAACCAGGTTGTCCAGAACCCGGCGCAACTGCAGGGCGACGCCAAGAACCGTAACGGGTGCCGGCGGAGTGACCGCGGAGATATCGAGACCCCTCGACGATGCCTGGGCCTGGAAATCAGCGACAGCTGTGTCGACGGTCTCTCGCAGATCGACAGGCTCGAAATCCTCGATCCTGCGGTCGAGGTGCCAGAGCAGCGAGATGTCCTCGACCAAGCTGCGCAACATGCGGCTACGCCTGACGATAATGTCCATGGCGTCAGCCTGTTCGGTTGCCAGCTCACCGAGCCGTCCTGAAGCCAGCATCTCGGCGTATCCCATGACCAAAGCGAGCGGTGTGCGAAGTTCGTGAGAGACATTCTGGATGAGCTCGTCTTTCATTCGATCGAGCTCCTCCTGCCTGCGCAGTGCTGAGGCCATCGCCGAAGCCTGGCTTTCAGCATGTTCGTAGAAGCGTGCGTTCTGCAAGGCCAACGCTACTGGAGGAGCGAGTGCCGCGGCGAGGGCAGCATCGTCGGGGTCGAAGCCCCGAGCGTTCAGCGTTGCGAATGAAAGGAGGCCCACGAACTCACCGTGGGCTTCGAGCGGGATATCGAGGACCTGGGCGTCGCCAAACCCGAGTTCGCGCATGGTCACCCTATGTGGGCCGAGGATAACGCAGTTGGCGGGATGCCATTTTCCGATCCCGTCGGTGAGTTCTGATCCTGCATCGGCCAAGCGTTGGGTCAAAAGGTCTGCGGCCTCGGCGCTAATGCCATCCGTTCCGGCGAGTGCCAGCGCCCCTGTTAGGGAGTCCCACAGGAGGAGCAGACTGGTCTCGGATCGGAGGACCGCGCCGATCTGGGCCAGCGCTCGCGC
>JAXDDP010000096.1:0-6174 GCA_034676785.1 Anaerolineae bacterium
GGTCCGCAGTACCCAGTTCGGGCTGTGCCAGCAACTCGCAGAGCGCCGCACTGCGGGCCATGCCGTGGAGGATGGGGAGCGTCTTCTTGCGCTTCTGAAGGTCAGCGCCCACCGGCTTGCCGGTTTCCTGAGGATTACCCCAGAGGCCCAGGATGTCGTCAAGCATCTGGAAGGTCATGCCCAGTGCCTCGCCATAGCGCCGCAGTGCGCGCGTGGCTGCTTCCGGTGCCCCGGCGATGATGCCACCCAACTCGGCTGCCAGCCCCAGGAGCCTCGCCGTCTTTCCCTCGACCATCCGCAGGTAGGTACCCTCGTCGACGCGGGGTAGATCCTCGAAGGCGAGGTCCATGCACTGTCCTTCGGTGATGGCCACAACGGCTTCGGTGTAGCGCTGCGCTGCGGTCACGACGATCCCGGGTTCCACGTCGCGTTCAGCAAGCCCCAACAGCGCGCGGTACGAGATGGCGAAGAGTGCGTCACCGGCGTTGATCGCCTGCGGGATGCCCCAGATGCTCCACAGGGTGGGCCGCCCACGCCGTAACGTGTCACGATCCTCGATGTCGTCGTGGATCAGCGTGAAGTTGTGGAGTAGCTCCACGCCGGCGGCTGCGGGCAGGGCCTGGCGCCAGTCGCCGCCTACGGACTCTGAGGCAAGCAGCAGCAGTGTGGGGCGGACGCGCTTGCCGCCGTCGCTGGGCGCGGGCTGGAAGTGCGCGTCTACCCATCCCATGTGGTAGCGGATCATTCCCAACAGAAGCGGCGGCTGGCCGGTCTGGAGGGTGACTGCATGCTCCAACTCGGCCTCGATCTCAGGGAGGTAGCTTTCCGGCACCGTCATACGTGGTCACTCCGTGATGAAGAGGGAATGAGTTGGGCGCGCCTGAGCGTGGCGACATCCGGTGACGCCGTCAGGAACATAGTGATGGCAAACTGGCGTCGCAGGGCTTCGATCCTGGTCGCCAGCGCCTCCGGCGACTCGTTGGCAGCCCGCAGGATGGGGGCTGCCAACGCCGCGACGTCGGCGCCCAGCACGATGGCCTTGGCGATGTCGATGCCCGTGGTCAGGCCGCCGCTGGCGATCAGGGGGATCGTAGCGTCCACGTCGCGGACCATGCGGATGGAGGTCGCCGTAGGAATGCCCCAGTCGCGGAAGCCCGCCGCTACCTCGCGATCGACCGGCGCCACCAGCCGGTGCAATTCGACCTGGCTCCACGATGTGCCTCCCGCACCGGCGACGTCGAGCGCGGCCACTCCAGCATCAACCAGCAGGCGCGCCACGCGCTGCGATAGGCCGCTGCCAACCTCTTTGACAATCACGGGGACCGAGAGCGCAGTGCAGACCGCCTCGATGCGACTCAGCAGATCCGCGAAGGCCGTGTCGCCCTCACGTTGCAGGACCTCCTGGAGCGGGTTGAGATGCAGAATGAGTCCGTCAGCGCCGGTGAGTGCAACCAGGCGTTCGCAATCAGCGACTGTGACGCCGTGGGCGAGCTGTACCGCGCCCAGGTTGGCAAAGAGCGCGATGTCCGGGGCGAAGCGACGCACCTGAAACGTCGTCACCGCGCCCGGGTCCTCCAGGATCACGCGCGTCGATCCGAGGCCCATCCCGATGCCGGCAGCCTGAGCAGCGGTCGCAAGGATGCGGTTCACCTCGCCGGCCTTGGGGGTGCCTCCGGTCATCGAGGCGATCAACAACGGGAAGCTGAGGCGATGGCCGAGGAACGTCGTTGCCGTGTCCACGTCGGCGAGGTTCATCTCGGGCAGGGCCTGGTGAACGAAGCGATAAGCTTCGAACCCGGACGTCGTTTCGCCGAAGGTGACTTCGTCTTCCAGGGCGATGCGGAGGTGGTCGTCCTTGCGTGCCTGTGTGCTCATGGCTGGCTCACTGTGCTGGTTGCGAATGGTCGGACTATACCGCGGCCCTCGCAGGCGTCAACCTTGACATTTGGCCTGCCCTCGCTAGAATGGCAGATAGTCAAGGGGCGTCTGGACAGCCTGGCCCTTGTGGAGCAGGTGCAACGATCTCAGGAGGAATGGAATGGGTAACGAAGTCTACGAGAAGGTCAAGGCAATTATCGTCGATACGCTGGCTATTGCGGAGGACAAGATCACGCCGGAGGCGCGCTTTCGCGAGGACCTCGGCGCGGACTCCCTCGACCTTGTTGAGTTGATCATGGCCTTCGAGGACGAGTTCGGTGGGCGCATCTCGGATGACGATGCCCGCAGCATCACCACGGTGCAGGGCGCCGTCGATTTCCTGACGTCAAAGCTGTAGCCGGACGATCGATTGCCGAAATCGTGCAGGATAGCGGGGCCGCTCCAGGGCGGCCCCGTTTCGTTTGCGACATCCCGGCGGCGCCGATGGAACGAATAAGCAGACCAGATTTATACGAATCCTTGACGCTGAGTCGCGGCTGTGCTATAATCACAATGTTAGCGTGACACGGGGGGTTTTCCCTGCAATGATAAAGCTGAACCTTTCTACGTTAGCGCATGCTAGGGTCGGAAGGGATCAAACGGTTGAGCTTGAAGTCGATACTGTTTCCCTCGGTGATGGGGAGCTCCGCAACCTCCGTGGAGTGCTTCAGTTGACTCGCGTAGCCGGGGGCGTTCTCGTCCAGGGCGAGTTGACCACTCTAGTCAAGACCGAGTGCACGCGATGTCTCACCCCTTTCTACGAGCCCGTCGTCATTGAACTTGAGGACACGATCAGCCTTCCCGGGGCAAGCTTGACTCCTGAACGCCCGGTTCGCATCCACGAGGACGGTTGGGTTGACTTGGCACCCCTGGTGCGCGAGTATGCCTGGTTGGAGCTACCGACAAGCCCGGTGTGCTCGCCCGGATGCAAGGGACTGTGTCCTGAGTGTGGAGGAAATCGCAACACTGGCGAATGTACGTGTGCAGATGCTCCGCCAGTCGACCCACGTTGGGCGGTTCTGCAGAAACTAGCATCGAAGTCCGATAGCACGTAGTGTGCAACCCCTTGTGACGTCACGCGGCGTGTGACGTGGCAAGTGTGTTTGGTTGCGCTGCATCTCTGTAGCACGTAATGAATCTGGCAACCCAAGGAGGCCTATGGATATCATTGCCGAGCTGCTGGAGAAGGCGGAAGGTCAGGGTTTTCTCGCAGTCGATGATGTACTGGAGGCACTGGCCTCGTTACAGGGACAGGAGTCGCTGGAGCACGTGCTAGCCGAGCTGCGACAGGCCGGCGTGGAGATTGAGGCAAGCGACGCGGAAGAGCCGGGCGAGGACATCGACGAGGACGACGAGGATGCGGCGGTCGAGGACGATATGGCCTTTCTCGAGGGCATTGATGATGAGGACCTCGAGTGGGATGAGGATGTCTATAACCTCGATGGGATTGGCGTCGATGACACCGTCGCATTGTACCTGCGGGAGATGGCCCGGGTACCCCTTCTCTCAAACGAGGAGGAGGTGTCGTTAGCCAAGCGGATCGAGGCTGGACGCGAGGCAGAGCGCCTCTATGACAGCGATGGACACACGTCCGAGCAGCAAGCGTGCCTCGAGGGGATCATCCAGGACGGGCTTGAGGCCCGCGACCATCTGATCCGCGCCAACACCCGCCTCGTCGTGAGCATCGCCAAGAAGTATATTGGGCGCAACGTGCCCTTCCTGGACCTGATCCAGGAGGGGAATCTCGGGCTCATGAAGGCTGTCGAGAAGTTCGAGTACCAGCGTGGGTATCGCTTCAGCACGTATGCCACGTGGTGGATTCGCCAGACGATCACGCGTGCGATTGCCGACCAGGGGCGTACCATCCGGGTACCTGTGCATATGAGCGACCGGATCCGGCGGCTCTACCGACGGGCGCAGGAGATTGAGCAGGAGCGTGGAACGCGTCCCACGCCGGAAGAGCTGGCTGCTGAGATGGGGTTGGAGCCGCGCAAGGTACAGTGGATGATGCGTGTCTCTTGGCAGCCCCTCAGCCTGGAGCGACCTGTGGGCGAGGATGAGGACAGCGAGCTCAGCAACTTCATCGAGGATGACCAGACGCCGACACCCGCAGACACGACCTACAACGGGATGTTGCGCGACCGCATCGAAGAGGTGCTTGCGACGCTAAACCCGCGTGAGGTGCGCATCCTTCGCATGCGTTTCGGGCTGCACAATGGACGGAGCTACACGCTGGAAGAGGTCGGGCAGAAGTTTGGCCTCACGCGTGAGAGGATCCGGCAGATTGAGGGCCAGGCGCTGCGCCGCTTGCGCCACCCAAGCCGGAGCCGCGATCTGAAGGACTACCTGCGCTAGGCGCGGGCCCTGTCTCCGAATGGGAAGGACCGCCAGCGGTTGGGCGGTCCTTTTTCCTGCCCGGAACGCGGTGCTGCACGTCAGAGGGCGTGCCGGGCGCCCGAGCACCGTTGGTGTGCCGGACGTGCTCTCCGGTACTGGCAGGCGACCCCGGTCGCCCCGCCGTTTCCGTCATCTTTGGTATACTGCATCATTGTCCTAGGAGGGCACTATGGGAGAGAGACAGAAGATCCTGGTTTCGGTTGCGTGGCCTTACGCCAACGGCGATCTGCACGTAGGACACCTTGCCGGCGCGTACCTGCCGGCCGACATCTACGCCCGCTATCACCGGCTGGCCGGCAACGATGTGCTGATGGTCTCCGGTTCGGATTCGCACGGCACGCCGGTGACGCTGCGCGCCGAGCAAGAGGGCACCACCGCAACCGAGGTCTTCGAGCGTTTTCACAGGCGCTTCCTGGAGACGCAGCGCGATATCGGCATCTCATACTCTCTCTTTACGCATACGGATACGGCGAACCACCACGCTGTCTCGCAGGGCATCTTCCTGGCACTGCTCCATAACGGCTACCTCTACACGGAACGGCAGCGCCAGTTCTATTCGGAAACGCTGGGGCGCTTCTTGCCCGATCGCTACGTCGAGGGCATTTGCCCACACTGCGGCTTCACCGAAGCCCGCGGCGACCAGTGCGACAACTGCGGCAAGATCCTGGACGCGCTGGAGCTGGGCAACCCGCGGACGAAGATCGACGGATCGGTGCCGGTTATCCGGGAGACCGAGCACTTTGTGCTGGACCTGCCCAAGTTGGGGCCGGCGGTCTTGAGCTACCTGGAGGATGACAAGGACTTCTGGCGTTCGACGGTGCTGAACTTCTCGCGGAACTACGTCAAGGCTCTCAAGGGGCGCGCCATCACCCGCGACATCGAGTGGGGCATCCCGGTGCCGGTGGACGGCTATGAGGATAAGCGTCTCTACGTCTGGTTCGAGGCCGTGATCGGATACCTCTCTGCCAGCATCGAAGAGGCCAGGTTGCGCGGAACGCCCGATGCGTGGAAGGCGTGGTGGTATGCGCCCGATGCCAGGAGCACCTACTTCATCGGCAAGGACAACACCGTTTTCCACACGGTCATCTGGCCCGCGGAGCTGATTGGCGCCGAGCGGCTGTACGAGGAAGACCCAAACGCGCGGCTGAACCTGCCCACCGATGTTCCCGCCAACGAGTTCATGAACCTTGCCGGGGCCCAGTTCTCCAAGAGCCGTGGCCATATGATCACGCTCATCGACCTGTTGACGCGCTTCGATCCCGATGCCCTGCGTTACTACGTGAGCGTGGTGATGCCTGAGACGAGCGACAGCGATTTCCTGTGGGACGACTTCGTCCAGCGCAACAATGGCGAGCTGGTGGCCGTGTGGGGCAATCTGATCCACCGGGTCCTCTCGTTCACGCACAAGCACTTTGGTGAGGTGCCCCATCCGGGGGCTTTGGCACAGGTTGACCTTGAGCTGCTTGAGCACGTTGAAGGTGGCTTCGCGACGGTCGGCGCGCAGTTGGCAGGCTGTCACTTCCGGGCTGCCCTGAGCGAGGCCTTCGCCCTGGCCCGCGAAACCAATCGCTACCTCGAGGTGAAGTCGCCGTGGAGCCAGCTCAAGGTGGATCGCGACGCAGCGGGTACGACGCTCTATGTCGCGCTGCAGGCCATCGACATGTTGAAGACGATGCTGGCGCCGTTCCTGCCCTTCACCGCCGAGAAACTTCACCGTGCGCTCGGCTATGAGGCCCCGCTGTTTGGGGTGCAGGTGATCGAGACGGTGGGGGAGCCCGGTGATGAGCACGATGTGCTCCGCTACGACGACAGCCATGCCAGCGGCAGATGGCAGCGCGAGACGCTCCCTGCCGGTCGCCC
>JAXDDP010000097.1:0-5195 GCA_034676785.1 Anaerolineae bacterium
CGGGGGGGGGGGGCGGGGGGCCCCCTGGGGTGGGTGTTTGACCTGGGGGGGGGCGGCGCCCCCGCGCGCCCCACACCAGTGGATTCCGGGGCTGTACTATCGCATTCGGTCGCCGCGGACATGCGCGGCTGAGCGCCCGGAACCCTTGCGAGGGTGCGCGTCGGAACCCCAGAAACCCTCGCAAGGGCAGAGGCTGCGTGGCCGATTTGTGGTGCCTCAGACTTCCGGGGCTGGTGCGTGTCCTGTGAGCTCATGTCCAAGCGGGAGGGCGTGAGAGGTATGGGTGCCCTGAGGGACGATCAACGGGCTGGGGGCGGAACCCCCGCAGCAGCTTCGTTGGTGGGGGTGTTTCTGCTCTCGGCGGCGACACTGATGTTCGAGATTGCACTTACGCGCCTCTTCTCCGTGGCGCAGTTCTATCACTTCGCCTTCATGATCGTCAGCCTGGCCATGCTGGGCACTGGTGCCAGCGGAACTTGGCTATCGCTGCGGCTATCACTTAGGCTCTCGCGCCGGCCACCGCGCCGGCGTGTGGGGGACGCCCCGGCGTGGCTATCGCTGGGGTGCGGCCTCTCGGCGATCGGAGCCTATCTGGTCGTGAATGGGGTGCCCTTCGACTCGTTCAGCATTGCCTGGGACTGGCGTCAGGCGCTGTTGTTAGGCGTGCAGTACCTGTTGCTGTCGGTGCCCTTTTTCTGCAGCGGGGCAAGTCTGAGTCTCCTCATGGTCCGCCACACGGGCGCTATTGGTTCGCTGTATGCAGCCAATCTCACTGGCTCCGCGGCAGGCTGCGCTCTTGCCCTGGTCCTGCCTTCAGCCGTAGGCGGTGAGGGTGTCATCTGGGTGAGTGGCTTCGCGAGCGGCCTGGCTACGGTTCACCTCGTGTTCGGCTCCAGAGTGCGGGATGCCCTGACCGCAGCTTCAGCGCCTGCGGTCGTGGTTCGGCGGGGGGCAAACAGGCTGTGCGTTGCCCTATCGGTGCTTCTCACTCTCGGCTGTGCTGCGGTGGTGTGGCGTCGCCCACCGGCGTTCGCCTTGCGGCTTTCGCCGTACAAGGGCCTGAGTTACGCGCTACAGGTCCCAGGGGCAACCCTCCTTACCAGCGACTGGAACGGCTACTCGCGAGTCGACCTCGTGCAGAGTCAATCCATCCGCTCGCTGCCGGGGCTGAGTTACCGGTACCCCGGATCGCCGCCACCGCAGCTCGGTCTGTTTGTCGATGGCGATGACCTTAGCCCTGTCCTTCAGGTTCCTGCTAAGGGTGTCGGCTCGGTTGGAAATGGTGCGGATGCCTTCGAGGGTGCCGCCGGGTACCTCCCGACATCTGTGGCCTACGTGTTGAGGCCGCAGGCGGATGTGCTCGTCATGGCGCCTCAGGGCGGCATGGAAGTCTGGGTTGCCCTGGACCTGGGTGCGCAACACGTGACCGTCGCGGAACCGAACGCGCTCATCGTGCAGGCTGTCGGTCCGCTCTATGAGCACAACCTCGATGGCCAAGCAAGCTCCATAACCCTGGTGTCCGAAGAGCCGCGCAGCCACGTCCGACGCGTGATCCTTAACCAACGCCAGGCGGAGCTCCAGCTGGCACAGATGACATCTTACGACGTCGTCGTGCTGTCACTGACCACCCCCTACCGCCCGATACGGTCCGGAGCGTATAGCCTCGGCGAGGATTACCGTTACACGTTAGAGGCCTTCGTCGACACTCTGTCCGTGCTCAAACCCGATGGGCTCCTCGTCGTGTCACGGTGGCTTCAGATGCCGCCGAGCGAGTCGCTGCGAGCTTTTGCGCTGGCTGTGGAGGCGGTGGAGCGTCTTGGTGGCAACCCAGCGCGGCAGATCGTGGCATTTCGGGGCTATGCGATGATGACGTTGCTTGTCAAAGCCACCCCGTTTTCATCGACTGACCTCCAGACGATTCGTCGCTTCACTGCCGAGCGGGCCTTCGATATGGTCTTCGCCCCAGATATCACCGCATCAGAGGTGAACGTCACCAATGCTCTACCATCGCCGATCTACTATGAGACTTTCCGTGGTCTTCTCGCCGCGCAGGACCGCGAGGCATGGTATGCTGCGTATGCGTTCGATGTGCGCCCTCCGACTGACGATCACCCCTTCTTCGGACATTTCTTTAGGTGGTCTCAGATGCGTCAGATCGTTGCTGAGCTGGGGAAGAGCTGGCAACCCTTTGGCGGTGCAGGCTATTTCGTGCTGTTGGCTATGTTGGCGTTTGCACTTGTCATGGCGGTGTTGGTGATCGGGCTGCCGGCAGCTGTCGCTACGATCCGGAATCGGAATCCTCGGAGAGCCCAAGGCACAGGGCGGTACGCTGTCAGAGGGCAGCAGATCGCTGACCTAATCTACTTTGGGCTTCTCGGCGTCGGTTTCATGTTCGTCGAGATGCCGCTGATACAGCGCGCCATCCTGTTTCTCGGGCACTCGGCGTATGCGGTCACTGCCGTGCTGTTCAGCTTGCTCCTATTCTCCGGGGTAGGGAGCTTCATCTCGGCACGGCTCTCGCGTTGGTTGGTTCACGCGATTGAGGTCCTCGCTGGTCTGGTGCTGCTGGCCGCTGCAGTGTTTCCGACGCTATCGTCGACATTGCTGTGGCTCCCCCTGTGGGTGCGCGCTGGCGTAACGGTGTTTCTGCTCGGGCCTGTTGGTGTCCTCATGGGGATTCCCTTCCCGGGAGGTCTAGTCGTCTTTGGAGGTGGTGCTGACACTGGCAATCATCAGGGGCGACTTGCTCGAGCGTGGGCGGCAAACGGTGCTCTGTCCGTCGTTGCCTCGATTCTGGCAGCGCTTCTAGCACTAACGTGGGGCTTTCGGCTCGTTCTGATTTTGGGGGCGCTCAGCTATGCCGGTGCGGCGGCTACGTTGGCCTGGCAAGGTCGGGCCGTCAGGGCTGCGCGATCCCCGGACCGGTGAAGGGGACGAAGAGGACGCCGCCGAGGTTTTCCGCGGCCAACTCACCTTCCACAGCCGTGAAACGCCAGAGACTCTGGTAGCCTCCCTGAGGGCCGATAGGGACCACGAGACGTCCGCCTTCGGCAAGTTGGCTCACGAGGGGTTGGGGGAGGTGATCCGGGGCCGCAGTTACGACGATGGCATCGAAGGGCGCGTGCTCCTCCCAACCATAATAGCCATCGCCCTCGAGGCACCGGACCTCGGTGTATCCCAACGTAGCGAGGGCATCGCCCGCTCGCTCTGCCAGCTCCGGGATGATCTCAACCGTGTAGACCTCGACATCGGGGATCTCGGCAAGCACAGCAGCCTGGTAGCCTGAACCTGTTCCGATCTCAAGCACCTTTTCCCCAGGCTGGAGGGCCAGAAGTTCGGTCATCCAGGCAACAATATAGGGCTGGGAGATGGTCTGCCCGTAGCCGATGGGCAAAGGGTGGTCTGCGTAGGCTTGATCGGCATAGGCATCGGGCACGAAGCCGTGGCGGGGTACGCTGCGCATTGCCTGCAGGACGTGCGGATCAGAGACTCCGCGCCCCTCAATGGTCAACTCGACCATATCGAGACGCTCGGCAAGCCGGTCATCGCCGTAGACTTCGTCTAAGGGCGTGTCCTGAGGAACGGCAGATGGGATAGTTGCTGGAATGTGCGTGGTCGGGGTTTCCCGGGAGGGCGCTGCAGCACGACACGCACTGAGCAGAAGCCCGAGAAGCAAAAGCCTGCCTGTGTATTTGGACCGCATCCACACCATTCCGAGCCTCCAGTCGTCCAGACGGCTCTGGAGAGCCGCCATACATCCGACCCGAGCCTCTGCAAGTGGCCCGGTTACCACCGCACCCCCAACGTGATCTCGCCAACTCTGGAACATGAACCCTGCTGGTCTACTTCGGAGGTGACAAGGGAAAGGATATCGGCAGTGGATGACACGACCTGATCAGCACCAGTGTCCCACAGCTCCTTCTGCTCGCCAAAGCCGCACAAGACCCCGATCCTCCAGGCGCCCGCACGCCGGCCCGACCGCATATCAGCCGGCGTGTCTCCGACCATCACACACTCTGATGGCGCAACTCCCAGTGCACGCGCGGCATAGGCTACGGGTTGGGGATGAGGCTTCAGTCGCCGGGTCGTTTCCTGCGTCACGCACAGGGCGAACAGCTCCCCGAGGTTGTGTTGCTCGAGGAACCTCTCGGCGTCGCGCGCCGGGCGGGTCGATACCACAGCCAACCGACCCCGCCCGGCGAGGTGTTCCAGCAGTGGCCTGACGCCGCTGATGAGGCGAAACGTTGGCTGGACCCCATGACTGAGCCGGTGCCTGACGGTGAAGGCCAACGCGTCAAGACCGATCACGTCGATGAAGGTCAGGGCGGCGTTGAGAGGGGACTCACTCACCATGACCAGCCGCCGCGCCATTCGACGCGCGGTTTCCCGGCCAAGGAGGCGCATGCGATGCGCCAGAGCCTCTACTGCCTGGTCGTCTGTGTCCATAAGCGTGCCATCCAAGTCGAATAGCCAGGCCTTGATGCTGTTGAAGGGGATTGGTCTGGCGATCATCGACTATGGGTGATCATGGATCATGGGTGATCACGGATCACCTGTACAGCCGCTCACAGAAGGCTCAGCACGATGCTGGTGATGGCGAGGAGGGCGGTTGCGATAGCCAGGGCAAAGGTGACGCTCATCCCCTTCTCGCGCTTGTGATGCTCTTCCTGCAATGCCTTGGCCGTTGTCTCTGGGGTACGTCGTGCTGTTTCGATGCCAAGCTTGATGGGCATAGTCACTCCTCGCCCGACATCAAAGAGGAACGGGACAGCGCTTCCCAGGGCCAGAAGCATCGCCGACGCACAGAGCGCGTCGGACCAAGCCGCGAGTGTAAATCCCGGGCCCAGGAGGACATAGAGGAGGCTCAGGCAAAGTGCAAGCGCAAGTGAGACTCCGATAACAGTCGCAGGCTTCCTGAGCCGTTGCTGTGGTGCATCGCTCATCGAACCTGGCTCCGGTCGCAATTCGTTCTCAGAACGGGGCGCCATCATCGAGCGTAGCAGGCTGATCCGTGTTGACCGAGCGCAGGAGCTCCTCTGCCACCGCGCGGTTCACCTTCCGCGATTGGCCCTGCATCTCGTCAGCGATGATGCCCATATCCTCCAGCAGTTCCACTAACCGTGCCGCACGTGTATACCCGATACGGAGCCGCCGTTGTAGCAGGGATGTGGATGCACGATTCTCGGCCAAGAAGA
>JAXDDP010000151.1:0-4714 GCA_034676785.1 Anaerolineae bacterium
CGCTGCTGTACGTCTTCGTCAGGTTTTCTACACGCAAGATCTCCACGAGACACCCCCCACGAGAGCTATGGCCCTATTCGGTACATACCGTATACATCATAGCGCCTCGAGGTGACTATACGATGACTTTTCAGGTGACCATTCCGTCATCTTGGGGTCCCGACCGTTGGGAATCGCAGGGCAAATTCGGCTCCTCCGGCGAGTGCATTTCTTGCCTCCAGGCTGCCACCCTGGGCTTCTGATATGGCTCTTGCCATAGCCAGACCGATGCCTACGCTGCCGGGCGCCGCGTTTCTACCCTTGTAGAAGCGGTCGAAGATGTAGGGTAGATCGGCCCTGTCGATACCCGCGCCGCTGTCTTGGACCCTGATCTCCGCAAAAAGGGCGTTGGTGGAAGCGATAACGCGGATTCTGCCGCCGGCAGGTGTGTGCTCCATGCAGTTCTTCACGATATTCGAGAGTGCCTCAGCCGTCCAACTGCGATCGCAAGACACGGAATCGTCACTTGCCTCTATGGAAAGCGTCTGATCCTTCAGTTCTATCGGGATCAGCAACGGCTCGCAGGCTTTCTGGATCAGCTCGCGCAACGGGACTGGCTGGCGTCTGAACGAAACCGCGTTCGCGTCGAGCCTGGACAGCTTGAGCAGGGCTTCGGTTAGCCAGGTGAGTCGTTCGAGCTGCGCACGGAGCTGACCGGTGAAATGCGCGCGCCTGGCCTCGTCGAGCTTGCGGTCCAAGAGCAAGTCGGCCATCACCGAAATCGAGGTGAGCGGCGTTTTGTACTGGTGGGAGATGTCGGACAGGGCGTCGGCCAACTGGCGTTTTTCCTTTTTGAGCCGTTCGTTCTGCTCCCGCAGCGACATCGTGACCTTGTAGATCTCGTTCTTGAGGATAGAGAGCTCCCCTTCGTCGCTATCCGGAAGCTCCAGTGAATAGTCTCCACTGTTGACGCGCTTCAGATAGCGGCTCAGGTCAGCCAGCTGCAGGTAGCGCCGCCGGGTGAACAGCAGGAATACAGCGCAGAGTAGCAGGCAGGCGGTGCCGGTAATGGCCCCTGCGGGTGGGAAGACCCCATAGGCCAGGACTGTGCCCGCAAGCATAACGAACAGCACCGCGTAGAGCATCCTCTTCACTTCTCTGTTGCGCATTAGTCCCATGTCAGTCGCCCATTCTGTAGCCGAGCCCGCGGACGGTGTGGATGAAGGTGGGGGTCTGCGGATCGTCCTCGATCTTGCTGCGCAGGCGCTTGATGTACACCGTGAGAGTGTTATCGTTGACGTAGTCCCCGCCGATATCCCAGATGTCTTCCAGAAGCCGGTTGCGGGTAAGAAGCTGCCCACGGTTCGTGGCAAGTGTGAGCAACAGCCGGTATTCCAGTGCGGTCAGGGGAATCTCTACGCCGTTCTTTGTGACCTTGGCCTGTTTGATATGAACGACGAGGTTGCCGATGTAGATCTCATCCTTTCCCTCACCGCCCGCCCGACGCAGCACCGTGCGCACGCGCGACAAAAACTCCCGGAGGCGGAAGGGCTTGGCCACATAGTCATCCGCGCCCATATCGAGGCCCATCACCACATTGGACTCCTCACTATATACCGTAAGGAAGATGACCGGGGTATCCGATCCGGCCTTTATGGCACGGCAGACGTCGTAGCCGTTTCCATCGGGCAGCGAGACATCCAGTATGGCCAGATCGAACCCGCGATCTCGGAGCTCCCTCAGTGCGGAGGCCGCGTCATGGCGGGTCGTCACCCCATAGCCCTCCTCCTCCAAGGAGTAGGAAAGGCCCATCGCGATCGTTTTGTCGTCCTCTACCAGAAGGATCTGCTGCATACTCGTTCTCCCGACCTTTCTCATTTGGGAATTCACAGTGCCAAGCGCGGACACCCGTGCAACGCGCTTCGGGCGATGGGTCCGGCACACAGCACAAGCGGTGCTGGAAGTGAGGCGATCCGCACCGCGCTGATCTCAGGAGTGGGTGAGCCGAGGGGCTGAGTGGCGCGTTGGAACCGATCCTACGTAGCGGCGAACCTGGCCAGCACTGCGTCCGTGAAGGCCAGCAGATCGTCGAGCCCCGACGTGATCACGGCTTCGACGATGTCAAGGTTAAGATCATCGTATTGGTGCACGGCGACGTTGCGAAAGCCGACCATCCCGATCAGTCTGTCGGACAACGCGCGTTTGATGATGCCTCCCGAGGCCAGCAGGCTGAAGCACTCCGCACTGGACGTCGGAACGCCCAGACGGCGATCCCTGATTACATAACTCGCCAGATCGATCGTCTGCTCGCAGGCCCTAATGGCGTTGATCTCGGCTGCGTCCTGACGCGTGTCGTCGGTGGCGAAGGCGTGCCCGGCCCGCCGGTGTTCCTGTCGCGCTCAGGATGCCGCGCTGGATGCTCTGGACTTTGTTGATCACGACATCCGGGAGGGCGTTCTGGATCATACTGAGTAGGCCCTTCCGGTCTCCCGAAACTGCTCCAGGATCTCGCGTCGTTCGTCGCCCAGCTTGGCGTAGAACGACAGCGTCATCATCTCGAACTCGTCGGCGGCATAGGCATCGGCGCAGAAGATCCGACGGTCAGCCACGACGACCTCTTTCTGCAGAACCGTGGAGGCCCGGCGCAGGTTGATCAGATCGACGTCCCGGCCCAGCAGGCGTTGCAGGCCCAGGCGCAGCTCTCCGAGCGCGAGGCTCCCGGCAGCTTTCGCTTCGACGGGCGGGAGGAGCAGGGCGATGTCGACGTCGCTGTTCGGCCACTCGTCTTCGGTGCCGTATGAGCCGAAGAGATAGATGGCCTGGACGCGCGGGTAGGCTGCGGTCACAGCGTTGACGATCGTACGGGTGTCCATATCCCTATTATAGCCCAATCCCGTCGCCGCGCGGGCGGCGCGGATGCACAGCGTCCCTAATATAGGGAAATGACGGGTGTATCCTTCTGAGATCAGCATCCATCACAGGAGGAACACCATGACCGCACGTACCTTAACACAACGATTGGCCGTCTTTGAGCCGGGCACCCTGTTTGCGGGCACCGACTTAGCGTTGAACGACAACGTGACTCAGGTGATCGATCAGCGGGCGCAGTGCCTGGATCGCTTCAAGTTTCCGAATGACCGCGCGGGCTACGACTTCTTCCGGAATCGGCTAGCCCAGCTGCAACAGCGGCACGGGGCGCCGACGGTACTCGTAGGGATGGAACCGACCAACTACTTCTGGAAGCTGCTGGCCAGCTACCTGAGCGAACACGCGCTGGCGTATCGGCTGATCAATCCCTACACCGTGCGTAAGCATCGCGAAGGCAATCAGATCGACCGCTCCAAGGACGATTACCGGGACGCCTTCACGATTGCCGACATCCTGCGCAGCGGACACTACACCGAGACACGCCTACTGAGCGGGCAGTACGCAGAACTGCGCCAGTATAGTATTCTGCAGCGCCGCCTTGCGCGCGACCACGGACGACAGCAGCAACTACTCGGCACTACGGTGGGCCAAGTGTTCCCCGAGCTGCGCCAAGTCTTCAAGGACCTCACCAGGAACACCGCCCGCGCCATGTTGCAGCATCACGCACCCGCCGCCGTGGTCGCGGCGCTGAGCGTCGATGCTTTCATCGCCGCGGTACGTGCCGACAACCCCAGCACGCGCCTCCTACCGTCCAAGCTGCGCCACGCGCATGCCTTGGCCCAGCACTCGGTCGGCGTGCGCAGCGGCCTACAAGCTTTCCAGGCGACCGTGAGTAGCCAGCTGCAGACCTTGACCTTACTCGAGGCCCAACTGCAGACCACGCAGGCTCAGCTTGGCGCCGTCTTCATGGCCCTGCCCGCTGCACCTTACCTGCTCTCGGTACCCACGATCGCCCTCGCCAGCGCCGCCACGTTCCTCGCCGAGATCGGTGATCCCGCGCACTACGCCAACTACCGCCAGTGGACCAAGCTCGCCGGCATTCAGCCGACCCCCGACACCTCCGGACGCAAGCACTACAGCCGCACACCCATGTCGCATCAGGGCCGCCCGGCCTTGCGCACCATGCTCTACTCCACCGTGCTACGCCTCATCCAGATCGATGAAGGCTTCGCCCACGCGTACGACACCTTCCAACACCGCCAGCCCAACCCCCTCACCAAGATGCAGGCTATCGGCGCATTGATGAACAAGCTCACGCGCGTGCTGTGGGCTGTCGTTCAGCAGCCCACCTTCTACCAACCGCAACTCGCCTTCTAGTTCGCTGCCGATGCTCACGTGCGTGGGCAGTGCCCGGATCCCAGGAGCTACGGGGGACTTCGTCAACTACCCTTTGAGGCGCGCTGCGACCTCGGTGCGAAGCATGATGCCCCCTACCACCTGGTGCACATCGGATAACGTATGTTGAGGCTGCCCAGACCTCGGATAGATTAGGTTGATCCCAGGACTTTGGCCCAGGGGCACAGCCCCCAGCTTCCCCGGTCCGACCACCGCCACACGCACGTTTGCACAACGCTAGCCATTATACACGTCATACCTCGCTGAGCCGCCTGTGCTCTTCGAGTCGCATCCGTGCACCTTGTCGCCGTTCAGAAGGAGCCTTGACCTTTTTCCTATAGTATGCTTCGCAAGGTGCGGAAACCTTGCGAAGGGGAGAAGTGCACGGCCCCGATAGCGAATAGCAGTAGCCCCGGGTGCGTCTAGCTGGTTGCCGGGGTTGCCTCTTGCTCGCCTCTCAGCACAGCCTCCA
>JAXDDP010000098.1:0-11438 GCA_034676785.1 Anaerolineae bacterium
TGGAGGCTGTGCTGAGAGGCGAGCAAGAGGCAACCCCGGCAACCAGCTAGACGCACCCGGGGCTACTGCTATTCGCTATCGGGGCCGTGCACTTCTCCCCTTCGCAAGGTTTCCGCACCTTGCGAAGGGTTCTGGAACTAACGAGCCCCCGCAATCCCTGCCAGGACGCCCCGGCTCCGAACCGCATATCGCACACTCTCGTGCTGGCACAAACTGCGACCCTCCGTCCCCTTCTCCCCTTCTCGCTTTCTCGCCTTCTCGCTTTCTCGCTTTCTCGCTTTCTCGCTCACTCGCCCTCTCGCTTGATCGCCGACACCAGCATAAACGGCAAGTGCGCGACCTCCGCCCACGTGCCGCGTGCCCCAGCCACCCCTTCGATGCGCTCCAGCTCAGCGCGTTCCTCACCCGATAACGGCAGGTCATGAAGGAACGCAAAACGCGCAGGGCTGGGCTCGAAAAGCGTATCGAAGAGGGAAACCCGCACCTCGAACCCTGCACGTGCCAACAGCCCGGGCAGCTTGCGTCCAACATAGGGATCAGCACCGGCGCGCGCCAGGCCCTTGACCCATAGATCCCGCGCGGCGACCTCGAACGGATACTCGATCAGCCCGCCGTAATCGGGCTCCAGCGCCACCAGCGCCCCACCAGCACGCAGCACCCGCGCCGCTTCGGCGATCGCGGTCGCCAGCGGCGCCACCCATAGAAACGTCAAGTGCGAGAACACCAGATCAAACGACGCCGACGCGAAGGGAAGGGTCACTGCATCCCCCGTCACACGCTCGGCGCCATGGAAGTCTTCGCCGTGCGCCAGGGCATGGAAAACGCGGTCCAGTGCCACCACCGGACCGCGCGATCGACGCACCAACTCGGGGACGACGGCACCATACCCGGTGCCCAGGTCGAGCACCTCCCGCCGCCGCCCCACGCCTACCTGTCGCAAGAGCTGAGCCCGCGCCGGCGCCAACCACCCCGCCTGCATCCGCAGCAACCCCGCCTCAGGCAGCGCCAAACTCCCCGCTTCCATCCCCCTCCTCTCGTCTTCTCGCCTATTCGCCTTCTCGCCTATTCGCCTGTTCGCCTTCTCGCCTATTCGCCTTTTCGCCTTTTCGCCTATTCGCTTTCTCGCTCATTCGCTCATTCGCCGATTCGCTGATTCTCTTCTTCTCGACTGCACCCTACCGCCCACCCCCCGCGCACGCACACGCACACGCACAACCGGCACAGGCACACGCGCATCCGCCGCCGCTCTTCCCACCGCGACTGCCACTGCTCGACGACTTGGCCAGCGCCTGGAACACATCGCCGGTGACCTTGTCGACACCACTCAGGTCGATGAACCCTCCCCTGGCGCCGGGCAGCTTCATCGAGCCGGGCATAATGGCGGTCGCCAGCCCCCCCATCGTCGACTCGGCCCACCCGGAAAACGACGAGGCCACATCGCCGAAGGACGTCTTGCCCGACGTGGACGGCCTGCCCGAACCAGGGCGTGGACTGGCGAGCGAGGGCGTGCTTCCTGAGGAAACTGTGGGCCTGGCAAGAGGTCGCGCCCAGATCGGCCAGTAGTTGTACCCGCCATGCGTCAGAATCGTCGGATAACTCTCGTCCATCATGACCCACGGCAGGTACTTGTCGAGGTACTTCTCGCGCTCGTTGACCTCACCCATCGAGCGCGCCTGCTCCATCGCGCGAGTGATCACGCGCTTGTAGTACTCTTGCGTATCCGAGAGATCGAACCCCTTCATCTTTGCCGCCGTGTTGAGCACGAGCTTCTCCATAGCGGTCGTGAAATCGATCGCCTCGACCGCCTTGCCGGGATGGCGCTCCAGTTCATCCAGAAAGCCATCCTCATAGGCGTGGAGCGTCGTTCCCGCGGCCAACGCGGCTGCGGTCCGCATCCCGTGGCGCTTCTTGAGCGATCGCCGCGCCTCCTGGTCATGCCAGGTAGCAAACTTCTCAGTCACCTTGACGATCAGTGGGTCGCGCTCGACGACCTCAAGAACGCCCTTCTCCAACAGCCCGAACATCACGAGCGTCAACACCTTGTGCAACGGCAGCTCCAGCAAGACCGCGGACTCTGGCGCGGTCAACCCACGCTTGATCCCCCCGCCCTCGACCTGGGCCACGGGTGGAAGGTAGGTATGTTTCGGCTTCTTCTTGAGCCGCACCTCGTTGGTGATGACCAACGCGATCAGGATCGGGATGGCAGGCAGCATCAAGATCGGCGATGAGACGAAGAGCACCACCAATCCTGCCGCCAGGATAGCATACACAATGCAACCGGTGCCCCCGGAGAAGCGGAACCACAGGAGCGCCGCCAGCCCCAGAGTGAGACCGCCCAGAATCATCGCCGCCCCGGGATTGTCCTCGAACCAGGCACGCACCAGATCGCCCAGCGACTGCTTGATCACGTGATCCATCACACGTTGCGGGAAGGAGACACCAACCTGATAAGCCTGTGTCGCCCGTCCCTCGGGCCACTCCCACACGACGACGGCGTGATCCTGGTAGAGAGCCTTCGACGTGAACGGCTCTTGCTGGTAAAGGACCTCGTCGGGCTCGATGCCTTCGGGCAGATGCACCGCGATGCCGATGTAACTCGATCCCTGGACCGATCCCCCCTCAAACCAGGTGGGCGTGATCCGCAGTGAGGCCAGCTCCTTGTTCGTCGTGTCCTGGTAGACCATATCGGGCATCGTAGCTTCGAAATGCAGGACACCGGTGTCGCCGGTCGGGATAGCGCGATCGTCCAGGTGGATTTCCACGCCGATGTCGATGTACTCCGACGTCCGTATGTCGGTCAACACATCGCCATTGATCGACGCCGACATCGTGCCGATGCTGTAATCGCTGTGGGGCAGCCCAATATCGATGATGTCGATCGGGGTCCCTTCATTCTCGAACGTGATGTCGTAGGCCAACCGGGCGGACCCATCGGGCTGGACAGTCACCTGTAACTTCAGTTCCGGCACGCGAAAGCTGTAGCTCTGGGCGATGGCAGGCTCGCCGTTCACACTGGCGATCACCAACAGCACACACAACCAGAGCGCAGCTAGTCCCCGTCTTCCGATCCCCATACACTCACTCCCTTGCCAGACCTCTGTTCCTGAAACCCACCCACGTCCCGTTCAGCGTCTGTACGATAGCCTCCCTACCGCCCACCGCCCGCGCACGCACATGCGCAGGCACATCCAGCACAGGCACACGCACAGCTGCTGTGCGAGCCTCCACTACGGGACGATCCGCTGCTGCTAACAGCCGAAGGCTTGCTCAACGCCGTCGGCAGAATGGCGGCCGCCATCCCTCCCATCGTCGTCTCCGCCCACCCGGCGAAGGACGATGAAACGTCGCCAAACGTGGTCGTTGAGGGGCTCCCGGAACCGGAGGGCTTGCCCGCGCCGGCTACCACCGCTCCTCCCGCAGCCGTCGTTGCCACCGGGCGCGCCCACACGGGCCAGTAATTGTAGCCACCGACGGACAGCGCCGGCTTGTAGTTCGGCTGCATCATCACCCACGGCAAGTACTGGTCGAGATAGGCCTCGCGCTGCTGAATGTCGCCGATCGCCTCAGCCTGCTTCATCGCCCGCTCGATGACCCGCCGGTAGTAGTCCTGCGTGTCCGACAGGTCGAACCCCTTCATCTTCTCCACCACGCTCTTCACCAACGCTTCCATCGGGCGGACAACCGGCAGTTTCTCGATCGCGACCTCGGGATGGGACTCAATCACGTCGAGGAGGGGGAGCTCATACTGGTGGATCACCGTCCCCTTCTGCCGCGCTACCTCACGACGATAGCGGTTGCGGGCCTCGTCGTCGGTCAAGTCCTCTCGGCCTGCCGTGCGGTACGCCTCCTCAACCTCTACCGTGAACGGGCCTACGCGGGTCTGCCGGACCAGCTTCTTCTCCAACATGCCAAACACAATCAGCCCGAGCACCTTGGTCAGCGGCAACTCCAGAAGGACAGCAGCCTCGGGCGCCGTGAGGCCCCGCTTGATCCCGCCGCCCTCGACCTGGGCAATGGGTGGCAAGTAATCAGGCTTGAACGCGCGAGTGATGGCCCGAATCACCGCAAAAACGATGAAGATAGGGACCGCGAAAGGCACACAGAAGCCCAGCACAGCCCCGACCACAGGCAAGACTCCCGCAAGCCAGCGTCCGAGCAAATCCCAAAACGTGACCTCGTTGATTTGTGTGAACCCCTCACGAGGGAAGGACAGTCCTACCCGGTGAGCCTCGGTCATCGACACGTCGTCGAGATACCAGATCGCGACCACGCGCCCGGCCTCATCCTGAATCTTGTCCGTGAACGGCACGTCCTGGTAGAGCACGGCATCCAAAGCGACCCCTGGCAACGTCGCCACGCGGATCTCGATGTCTCCGGTGCCCTGGACCGTTTCGAACCATGTCGGCGTGATCTGGAACGAGGCGTTCTCATCGTTCGTGGTGTCGGCATAGACAAGGTCCGGGATGGAGAACTCCACGTGCAACGTTCCCGTGCCACCAGAGGGAATCGCGTTGCTGCCCAGATGGATCTCGACCCCGGTGTCGATGTACTCGGAGGTCCGTATGTCGCTCAAGGCCACGCCATCGATCGAGGCCTCCATCGCGTTGACATTGTAGTCATCGGTCGGCGTGCCGACGTCGACAATATCGATGGGACTGCCGTAGTTCGAAAACGTGATGTCGTAGATGATGGATGCCGAGCCGTCTGGCTGGAGGACCACATCCATGACCAACAGCGGCACGCCAAAGCTATAGGTCTGGTGCGATGGGGCTCCCACAACCATCCCGGCAGCAGGGCCAACCAGCACCATAACCACAGCCAGTATCACAACGATCGTCGCAACCGCTCTCTTCGCCATACGCACGTCCCCTCTTCTCACCCTCTGCCTCTCTACCTCTCCGCTTCTCTGCTTCTCCGATTCGCTGATTCTCTGATTCTCCGCTTCCCCGCCTCGTTATCCCCTCGCCCAACCCCGCGGGTCCCGTGGGCAATCAGCGGCACAGATCGTGAGCCCTGGACAATTGTCGCACCGCGTCGGTGCCTCAACCCGCTCGCGATAGCGGCGGAAGACCTCGTTGTTCCAGATCACGTGCCACGAATCGGTCAGGAGGTTACCGGCACTGTGATAGGGACCGCGCGCCGGAATGACATCGCCATTGGTCTCGACCCGCACGGCTACATCGCCCGAGCAGCGCGGGCCAGCCACGACCTGAGCAGCAAGTGACATCGCCGCATCACGCTCTACAGGGGGCTCCCACATGAAGCGCGCGTGGACCATCGTCGCGACCTCCTCAACCGTGGTTGCGACCTGGGCCATGGCGTCGCTCGTGAAGACCGGCTCGTGCTGGGCCAGCGTCTCGTCACTGGTAGCGTACGCAACAAAGGAGAGGTTGTCGGCACCTGAAGATATCAGGGCCTCAACAGTCTCGTAGACATCGTCGAGCGTCGGCTGGAGCAGCGGGATCTCAGCCACGGCACTGATTTGGTGCGCCTCCAGCCACGCCATGAGGCTCTCGGCAGCATCGTGGTCCCCCTCGCCGCACAGCGTATCGTGGACCTGGGCATCGGTCGATGCATACAGGAACGTGACGTGATCCACGCCCGCCTGCTGCAGGTCAGCCAGGAATCCCTCGTCGCACAGATAGGCCGCCCTGCCCCGCACGCCCGCGATCATCCCCAGGTCCTCCGCCAGCTCCACAGCCCGCACCAGGTCGCTGTGAGCGGAGCTATCCACCACCAGGAACGTGACGTGGGGGATCCCCACCGCCCATAGGCGCTCCAGGAGGGGCGCGATCACCTCGGGATCAGCGAGGGGTAATGAGGCCTGCAGCGGTGCGATCAACTGGGCACCATAGGGAGAGATGGCAGCATCCTCGAGGTTGTAGACGGGATAGGTGTCGCTCGGTGCCGTGATCTGCGCGATGAGTGCCTTGACCTTGGCAACGTCCCCGCGCATCACGTCCTCACCTGCTCCAGCGAACGTGGCCTTGAGCTGCCGCACGACGTCATCGTCCGGAAGGCCCTCAAGGAGGCTCTTGGCAATGAGAACGCCGGTCGGCGTCAACCGTGCAGCCGCCATGGCGTTGGCAATCAGCATCCCACTCCCATCGTTCTCCACACGCAGGTGGAAACGCGCATAGGCGCCATCGGCCTCCTGCATCATGTGATACAGCCCCGGCCCAACGGCGGGAGCGCGCCACTTCTCCTGAGCACCACCCCACACCAACAAGCGTCTGAGCCAATCTTTCCACATAAACGCCCTCCTCAACACACGCTGTCAGGCCGTCTCCCGATACTTACGCTCGAATAGATCCGGTTCATAGGCCGCACGCCGGCCCGGGCAACTCTCCCGAGGGCAGAGCTGGCAACTCTCAAATCGCTCCTCCGTCGGGAACCGTACGCCCGAGACGGTCTTGTTGGGAATCATCAGAAAGCTCTCGGTCAGCGTCACGCCAATCGCAGCCTGCGGATCGCCCAGGATCTTGAACAAGGGTCGCTGCTCGCGGATCGGCCAATCCGCCAACGAGCCCGGCGCCATCGTCGCCGTACGGCCCAGATCGTAACAGGTGCTGAGATGGTGGGTGAGCGCCTGAATCGCTGCGCCCAGCGCCATCTCCTTGATCGCATCGACCCAGTACTGGTGCAGCATATCGTCCAGGCTGTCGCCCCATGCCTGAAGCTCGCTCCCGCACGTCGCGACATAGGCAAACAGTCGATGCGCGGCGTCCAGGTTAACACGCAACACCCGGCTGCTCAGCACGACGCCGCCATGGCTACCACGCGCGTCGATAGTCACGGAATCGTCGGTCTTCTCATCGATGAAGGCAAGCTTATACATCGCCTTGGGTCGGGCAATCGCCCGCGCCGCCTCGAAGATCTCTGTAAGCTCGGGGACGTGCCGGCTTCCCTCCTTGATCCGAAGTCGTTTCGTCAGCGTGCTGAACGAAGGGTCAAACGCGATCTGGTCCAGCACGTAGGCCGTCTCGGTCGTATCCGTCTCTGTCATCTCCTGATGCCCCCAATCCCTTTCACAATATGGCGTTATGCGCGCGGGTGCCAAAGCCCACGCAGCAGAAAGATCAAGCCCAGACCGATGAAGAGAATGGGCCATCCGATAAAGCCAAGGCCAAATCCGCTGATGTTGAGGATCAGCTCGAAGAAGATCAGGCCAACGACGAAGAGGATCAGGCCGACCTTGGTCATCGCCCAGCCCTCCCGCACCAACGCTGCCCGCCCCTTCAGTTTGCCATAGAGCATCCTGGCCAGGCCCACGCTGGTGGGCGTGACGAGCGCCCAGGCATAGGCCCAGCTTGCCCAATGGCCTGTGGTGCTCTGGTAGAGAAGCAGCAGCCCCACAGACGTAGCCATTCCGCCCAGCATCGCGACGGGCTCGCTCAGTACCCCATCAATCGCTACCGAGAGGATGAACAGCAACACCCCGGGCACGATAATGAAGAAAGGCCACAGAAACGGCCCCACCTCAATGCTGAAGATCCTGCCCACCAGGGATAGCACGCCCAGGACAATGAGGGCAATGCCGAATGCGCGCACGTAGCGGATCGAATGGTCGGTCATCTCGTCACCCCTTGTTCAGTGTTCCACCAAAGGGACCGCAGCACCTGAAGCGCGCAATCGAGCGCGCGCACAGCCGTGTTCCGCAGGACGTGTGGGCGCATCACCGAGGCGGGCTTCCCGCTCCAGGCGACAACCACCGCCGCACATATCAAGATCGGGGCAATCCCAGCACGCCTCGGGCAGGCCGGCCTTCTCGGGAGACTTCCCGCGATCCCGGAAGCTCAGGAACAGCGCACTGTTCCAGATCGATTCCCAGGGATCGGAGAGGATGTTGCCCGCTGACACATAGTAGGATTGGCAGGGCAATACGTCGCCGTTGGGCTCGATGCAGATCGAGTACTCGGCAGCGTTACACCGTTTCGGCGCCAGGTCGAGCGCCAGCGGCGAGAACTTGCAGTAGTCGGTCACGGTATACCAGAGGAAGCGCATCCCGAGCGCCTCGGCCTCGTCGCGCACCGCAGCAAGCAGTGCCGCCATCTCCTCAGCGGGAATGGCATTCGGCGTCGCCGTGCCGCCGCCCGCATAGATCATGCCGTTCATCGCAAAGGTTGTGAGCCCCAGGTCGTGCACGAAGCGGATCGTGTCCAGCACGTGATCCTGATTCTCACGGGTCACGGTCGTGTTGGTGATGGTGTGCAGGCCACTCGCCAACGCGTTGCGAATCCCCTGTACGGTCTCGTCGAAGGCCCCTGGCGTGGCGACCATCCTGTCGTGGACCTCCGGTCTGCACGACTCCAGTGTCACCTGAACGTGGTTGAGTCCGGCCTCTACCAGCGTCGCTGCCAATCCCGGCTCCGACAGCTTCCGCCCGTTCGTATTCATTCCCACGATCTGCCCCAGGCCATCGGCATGTCGGATCACATCGGGCAGGAAGGGAAGCAGGGTGGGCTCACCGCCCGTGAGAATGATGTGGGGGACACCGATATCTGCCAGCTTGTCGAGCACGCGATGCCAGTCATCGACTGCCAGCGATCCCATGGCGAAGCGCTCAGGTTCATTGTAGCAGTGGGGACAGGCATTGTTGCAGGCATAGGTCAGAGCTACGTCAGCCTTGTAAGGCGCGCTCACCGGTGTGCTGAAGATGGGCAGAAACTCGAGCTGCGAAGCCAGTGCACACGTCGGGCAGCCATCCCCCTCGGACTGCAGCTGTGCAGCCAGGTCATACATCGTCGCCGTCGCTCTGGCGAGCTCCGACCGGCCCACACCACGGTATTGACGTGCCAACCGCTCCACGGCCCGGGGCTGCGGCACTTCGTCGAGGGCCAGCTTGACCATCGTCACGGCGGTCGGATTCAGATGGATCACGTCCGTGACGTCAATAAAGAGCGCCCCCGCCCCATCCGGCTGGACACGCAAATGCACGCGCCGTGTCCCATCATTGACGTGGAGGGGGTAGGTGTAGAGACCAGGCTGCACCGTCGCAGACGTTGCCGGACGGAAAGCCTGTCGGACGGACTCGAGCACGTTGGCCCAGCGGGTCTGGATGGTCATCTTATCAGTCTACTACGCGTCCGAGGCCCTGTGGGTAGCAGCGTCACGAAGCTATCGCGGCTGAACCTTCCAGGAAGCAACCTGATCTCCCGGAAAGCACTTTGCCAGGGGCACCCGATGACGCGGGCCGCTCACCACTTGGGGGCTTCTTCGATCTGATAAGACGCACCGCAGTAGGGGCAATCCACGAAGATCGCGCCGGCCTTGACCACCAGGTTGTCCTTGCCCAGGGCGCCCTGACAGGACTGGCACTTCATCTGCTCGAGGTGCACGTCACCCGTGAGATCGATCTTCTGCACGTGGGTAACCTGCTCTTGCTTGGGGCGCACGCGCGTAAGATAGACGAGCACGCCGGCAGCCCCGAAAAGGATAATCCCCACAATCACACGAATGACCTGGCCTTGCGACCCTACAACGAACATAAGGCCAAAGAAAGCCACCACTGCCGCGATCAGGTAGGTCACAATCGTCATCGCGTTCTCCTTGGAACTCTGGATGCACCTAGTATAGCACGATGGCCCAGGGACAGGCAGCGAACCCCTCTTAGCCCTTGCGAGGGTTTCTGGACCCTCGCAAGGGTTCCGAAAGCTCGAACGCGCTAACCCCGGAACCTTTCGCAAGGTTCCCCAATTCCGATCGACGACATCCTGCAAAGGGAAGTGGCGCACTTCGCTACTGCGGGCGTGCGCCGCCTGACTAGGGAAGGCCTACACGCCGTCCATTCCCGGGTGCCCCGGCGCGACCATGCAGATAATCTCGAGGAACCGCAAGTCGAAGAACGTCTGCGCGTGCGTGGGCTTGAGGACGACTGCGGTGTCTGCACCGTGTCCGGAGCCGGCGACGGCAATGATCGGAGACCCGTCCGGTAGCACGCCCCCGTCGGAGGCCATCAGCGTGATCTCCGCCGCGACCTTCATCCCCTGCCCAAACGTGCGCAGGGTGAAGGCCATGATCTCATCGACCTGGTAGGTATTGAGCTTCTTGCGCACCGCCCGCCCGACGCCGCCAAACGCATGGGTCGTGGTGAGGACCCTGGCACCAGCCGACCTGATCCGCACGATGTTGGCGGGGTCGTAGGTGAAAGCGTAGGGCTCCTGAAACCCTGCCGAGTGGGTCACCGCAACGACGTCCAACCCCACCAAAAGTTCCGCTGCACGCGCACCAGTTTCACCGCTCGTCGTGGCGATGAGCACCGTTCGAATGCCCAGTGCACGTGCCCGCTCGGCAACGAGATGCAGGGTTCGATCCGTGTTCGCTGCGCCGGGCGCGGCGTAGTATACGGTTTGGGCGATCAGCTCGTTCATCGGATGCCTCCTCTCAAGGCAATGGCGTAGGGGTCCATCAATGAGTATAAGACCGCCGTTCAGACACGCCAACAGACCGGGACCCAGAACTGTGGCAATATTAATATAATGTATTGACTTATATTCTAAATTGGAGTATGCTGGTGCTCATGATCTCGACATCCCCAATGCCCGCCAGCCAAGGGAGCATTGCCGCCGGGACGAAGGGGAAACGATGAAGACGATGTTTGCGCTAGTTATGGTAGGAGTGTTAGTACTTGCTGGAACGGTGCAAGGAGCAAGGGCGAGCGAGGTGTGTACAGGGGTCAGTGTCTCCTGTGTAAGAGCCACAGATCTGGGCTATGGGGGTAGGGTGAATCTGGTCACGGTAGCGACCAGTTCCGAGGCAGCAGCGCGTCAGCGAGCCAATCAGGCCTATGCGAACCGCTACGCTGCCATGGCAGACGGCTACTTCATGGCCGAGGCTGCGGCACGCCTGCGGGCCGATAGCGCCTACGCAGCACGGGTCACCGCGATGGCCGACGACTACATCGCATCCGAGGCCGCAGCGCACCAGCGAGCCAATCAGGCCTATGCGGACCGCTACACTGCGATGGCCGACGATTACCTCGCGAATCTGGCCAGGGAGATCGTGACACGGCCTCGCTGAGAAGGTGCGTAGTCCAGCAATCGGTGCCCTTCGGCACCCGAAATGCACGCCGGCAGCCTCATCTCTGGGGCTGCCGGTGTCTTCTCTCTGCCGCGCAACCGCGCTGGCCATCACCTTCGCTGACCAGGGCGCCCTCCAAACCTACCGTACGCGCAGCCAAGGTCAAAAGCCCATATGCGGTCGATTCCAGCGTAACCCCGATCTTCCCTGGCCCAGACCCCCACCGCGGTCACGCCACGAATCGGCGTGGTTGGGCCTCCCTTAGCGCGTCAGTCCCAAGAGAATGCCGTCTATTGAGCCCCAGCACCACGAACAGGTGCAGAGCCACGCGCTCTTCCCCCTACCTTCCTGGCGCGGTAACTGCAGATGACAGCGGTTCTCCAGGTCCCGAGCTAGCCCAGCCTACCAGAGAAGATCAG
>JAXDDP010000163.1:0-12765 GCA_034676785.1 Anaerolineae bacterium
GAGCTCGATCTGGCATTCGGTTATTGTACCGGTCTGCGGCTGAGTGTCAACCTGCAGTCTGCGAGGTGCAACTTACATTGCACGCGCTGGGCACAGGTCCCCGCGATACACCCTCACGCCTATCCCGGAGGCCAATCGAGTCGACGGCCTCCCAGAATATGCAGGTGCATGTGATCAACGCTCTGCCCACCGTCGATGCCGGCATTGATAACGAGGCGATAGCCCTGCCGGGCAAGTCCCTCTGACTCAACGATCGTCCGCGCCGCCCAGAGAAGTGCGCCCAGCAGCTCCTGCCCGTCTGCTCCGAGCTCAGCCAGATCGCGGACGTGCCGGTTCGGAACGATCAACACGTGGCACGGGGCTTTGGGGGCAATGTCACGAAAAGCTGTCACCCACGCATCGCGATAGATGACGTCGGCTTCGACCTTGCCCCACACGATGCCACAGAAAACACAAGCGGGGTCCAATCGACCGCCAGGCCTACTTGAGATCCTTGGTCAGGACATCGAGGAACTCACGGTTGGTGCGCGACTTGCGCATCTGCGCCAGCAGTGCCTCGTGGGCTGCGGTGATGTCATAGCCCTGCGTCGTCGCGGTGCCCGTCATCATCTGCGAGATCATCCGTCGCATCAGCCAGACCTTGCGCAGCGTCTCTTTGTCAAGCAGCAGTTCTTCACGGCGGGTGCCCGAACGGATGATGTCGAAGGCCGGGAAGATGCGCCGCTCCTCGAGCTTGCGATTGAGGTGCAGCTCCATGTTGCCCGTACCCTTGAACTCCTCATAGATCATGTCGTCCATCCGGCTACCGGTATCGATCAGGCAGGTTGCCAGAATGGTCAGGCTGCCGCCTTCCTCGATATTGCGCGCGGCACCAAAGAAACGTTTGGGTGGATAGAGGGCTGCTGGATCCAGACCACCGGACAGCGTTCGCCCGCTGGGCTGAACCACCAAGTTATAAGCCCGTGTCAGGCGTGTCAGGCTATCCATCAGAATCACCACATCACGCCCGATTTCCACCAGACGCTTGGCCCGGTGAAGCGCCATCTCGGCGACATGGGCCTGATGCTCGACCGCCTCGTCGAACGTGGAGCTCACCACCTCGGCGTCGACCGAGCGATCCATATCTGTGACCTCCTCAGGGCGCTCGCCGATGAGGACGACCATCAGATGCACATCCGGATGATTGGCCGAGATGCCATTGGCCACTTTCTTCAGCACCGTTGTCTTGCCTGCTTTGGGCGGGGAGACAATCAGACCTCGCTGTCCGAAACCAATGGGTGCGACGAGCTCCAATAGCCGCTGCGTGAGCATGCGCGGACCGGTGTTCAGGTTGAACCCCTTACTCGGGAAGATCGGAGTCAGCTGCTCGAAAACCGGGCGCAACTTCGCGAGCTCCGGATCCATGCCGTTTACGGCTTCGATGCGCAGCAGACTCCGGTACTTTTCGGTATCCTTGGGTGGACGCACCTGTCCCGCGACCATGTCGCCGCTCCGCAGGCCGAAGCGTCGGATCTGGCTCTGCGACACATACACATCGTCAGGGCCGGGCGCGTAGCGTGCTGAGCGGAGGAATCCCATGCTATCATCGGTGATCTGTAGGATGCCACCACCAAAGCTGAATCCTTCACGCTCGGCCTTGGTCCGGAGTAGGAGTAGGATCAGATCGTCCTTCTTGAGCCCGCTGTAACCGGTAAGTCGGTAGTCACGGGCCAACTCGCGCAACTCCTGAAGGCGCATATGCTCCAAATCGGCCATATCGAGCTTGCGCAACACATCAACCGAGGTGCCACCAGCAGGCTTGCTCTTGGTTGTGGCACTTTCCTCGGGCTTGGGTTCCACAGCTACGACAATAGGTTCTTCTTCAGGCTCCGAGAACTCGAACTCGTCCTCAGCTTGGGGTTTTGCAACAGACTCCACGTCATCCCTCCTCAACGATTATCGACTCAACCACACAATCCTGGTGCCGTCGAAGCACACACGATCGGAATCAGTCAGGGCCCGTAGTTGCGCCAACTCAGCGCAACCACTGTGCCAACACATAACCGATAATGCCCGCCCAGAGCAGACTATCGATACGATCCAGCATGCCTCCGTGGCCCGGAATCAGCCCACTCGTATCTTTGACAGCCACCTCGCGCTTCATCATCGACACCAGGAAGTCACCTGCAGGGCAGAGGACACTCAGAACCAAACCAAGAATCGCGCCACCACCATAGGTGAGCGTGGCAGCCTGACCGTAGATAAGGCGCCCCAGCCATGCCATCAGCAGCCCGGCAAGTGGCCCGCTGGCCACCTGAGCGGCATATCCTTCCCAGCTCTTGCCGGGGCTGATCGAAGGGGCCATCTTGTGCCGGCCATAGCGTCGTCCCACAAAGTACGCCGCAGAATCGCTCACCCACACTGCAACAAGCGCGCTCAGCGTCCACCAGAACCCATCGGGCGCCGCCCGCAGCGCGATGAGATAGGCTCCCCCAAGGCCAAGGTAGGTACCCCCGGCAACGGTCAAAGCCCAGTTCTCCGTAGGGCTGAACCTTGTGGGATGCCGCCGCGACTGAATCAACTCCCAGAGTGATATCATCAGTACGCCGACAGCTCCGACAGCAGGGAACCATGTCTTGTCCGGCCAGACCCCGTGTATCTCCCATAGCAGCGTCAGAAGGCAGACCAGCACAACACTGAGGGTGTACCCCTGCCGGCGAAACATCTTCACATACTCGACCCCTGAAATGACCGTCGCCCCGGCAATGAGCAGATAATAGGGCCACCCTCCGATGTAAGTCAGAGCCAACACGGTGGGCAGCATTATCGCCGCGCTGATAACTCTAGTTCTCAACACAACGTACAGTCCTTCCTCCTGAGATCGTGTTGCGGCCCATCCTGTGTCACCCTGACGTCAACGCAGAGATCAACGCGTTAGCCGATCGTGTGGGGAAACCACCATCTTGGCGAAGTAAACAGTACAGTCCGCCGAGCGCCGGCATGGGAAGACGACTTCCCTGATGCGGACCTCTTTGGAACGGACGACCCCTGTATAGGCCCCTGGTGAACGGACTTCTTCAGGGGAAATCACTCGTGGAGGAATAGTGGGCAGGCTGGTATGTTACCGTGCTTCCTTCAACCCACCATAGCGACGGTCACGTTCACTGAATGTTTTGAGTGCCCGATATAACTCGTCTTTGTCAAAGTCTGGCCAATAGAGCGGTGAGATGTAGTACTCCGCGTAAGCACCCTGCCACAACATGAAGTTGCTGACGCGATACTCACCACTGGTTCGGATGATCAGATCTACATCGGGCAATCCTGCAGTACACAGATGCGCGTTGATAACATCCTGCGTGATCTGTTCAACCGGTATCTGCTCGCGGACGATCGCACGAACTGCCTCAGTAATCTCCCAACGCCCACCATAGTTGAAAGCGATATTAGCAATCAGGCGATCGTTGTTGCGCGTCAGGTCGACTGCCGCCCGGATCCGCTTCTTGAGGGTTTCAGACAGAGGGGTCAAATCCCCAATGTGCCTCAATTGTACACCATTTTTGTGCAATTCGTCAACTTCTCGCTCCAGAGCTTCGGCAAGCAGTCGCAACAGCCCATGCACCTCATCCTGAGGCCGCGACCAGTTCTCTGTAGAGAAGGCATAGAGCGTCACGATGGGAATGTGAAGCTCCACGGCCGCACGGAGCACCCGGCGCAGATTCTCAACGCCAGCCCGGTGTCCGGCTATGCGGCGCAGTCCTCGCTGTCGCGCCCAACGGCCGTTGCCGTCCATAATGATGCCGACGTGGTTGGGCAAATGAGGAAGTGGGGGGTACATGTCCTGAGGCTGCTCGCTCATAGGGCTCCTGCGCTCCCGAGCTTTGGCCAATGATCATCAGTGACCATCATCAACTGCAGAATACAACCAATTCTGACAATAGGCAAGGGGGAGCTAACGCTCCCCCTACTCCCTAGATCTCCATGATATCCTGTTCTTTGCGCGATCCGACCAGCTCTATCTGCTCGACATAGCGATCCGTCATCTGCTGAAGCTGCTCTTGTCCACGGGTCAGATCATCCTCGGAAATCAAGCTTTCAGACTCATATTCGCGCAGTTCGTCGAGCGAGTCACGACGGATATTGCGCAGCGCAACCTTAGCCTCTTCAACGCGGCGGCTGACGCGCTTCACCATCTCACGGCGGCGCTCCTCGGTCAAGCGCGGAATGGGCACTCTGATGAGCCGCCCATCGTTGCCGGGATTAAGGCCCAAATCGGCCGCCATAATCCCCTTCTCGATCGCGCTCAACGACGTAGGGTCAAAAGGACGGACCACCAGCAGGTTGGGTTCCGGAGCGGAGATAACGGCCAGTTGGTTCAAGGGTGTCGGTGAACCATAGTACTCAACAGACACCCGCTCGATCAGCGCCGGCGAGGCTCGACCCGTACGTACCGTTCGCAGGTCGGCATCCAGCGACTCGACCGTCTTTGCCATCCGTCCTTCTGTTTCCTGAAGTAAATCCTTGATCATCCTGCCCGTCCTCCTTTTCGAGCGGGGGGCACGGCAGAAACCCCATCACGCACTACGGAAAGGAACCCTACCGGTTCACTCTCCAATGAACGTGCCCACCGGTGCACCGCTGACCACACGCTCCAGACTGTCCTCATCCCAAAGGTTCAATACGACGATAGGAATGTGGTTATCCATACAGAGCGTGAGCGCGGTCGAATCCATCACCCGCAACTGCATATTGAGCGCCTCCAGGTAGGTCAGACGCTCGAAGCGTTTGGCCTCCGGGAATTTCTGCGGGTCCTTGTCGTAGACACCATCGACCTTGGTGGCCTTAATGAGCAGGTCCGCCCCCGTCTCGGCAGCGCGCAGCGCGGCAGCCGTGTCCGTGGTGAAGTAGGGATTTCCCGTACCCGCACCGAAGACCACCACACGCGCCTTCTCAAGATGGCGTACAGCCCGCAGTCGAATGTAGGGCTCGGCAATTGCACGCATCTCGATCGCGGTCTGGACGCGCGTGATCACGCCCTCGCGCTCGAGAGCATCAGCCAGCGCCAGAGCATTCATGACCGTCGCCAGCATGCCAATCTGGTCCGCCCGTGTACGATCCATAGCGTGGGCCAGGGCATCTGTGCCACGCCACAGGTTGCCAGCCCCGATGACAATGCCCACCTCGATTTCCCGAGCGTGAATCGCGGCGATACGGGCCGCTACCACCTCGGCACGTGCCGGGTTGATGCCACAACCGCCGGGATTGGAGAGCGACTCGCCCCCAATCTTGATGATCACACGTCTGAAGAGTGGCTGGACCACAGGGTGCCTCACTTAAGAAAAGCCTGGGGGCTAATCCCCCAGGCTCTCTCCAAGTTGGAAGCGGGAAAATCGTCGGACGACGATGTTCTCGCCGGTCTTCGAAATCTGCGCCTTGAGCAGCTGATCGAGCGTCGTTCCTTCCTCTCGGATGAACTCCTGTTCCAGCAGACAGGCCTGTTGGAAGAACTTCTCGACCCGACCATCGACAATTCGGTCAATGACGGCCTCGGGCTTGCCCTCTTCCAACGCCTGAGCGCGGTAGATGGACCGCTCATGCTCTAGCACCGCTTCTGGAACATCGGTGCGGCTGATATATTGCGGTGCCATCGCGGCAATCTGCAGCGCGACATTGGCGACAAAGGCCTGAAACTCCTCAGTCCGTGCGACGAAGTCTGTCTCGCAGTTCACCTCGACGAGCACACCAATGCGCCCGCCACCGTGAATGTAGGCATGGACCAATCCGTCGCTAGCCCTGCGGTCCATACGCTTAGCGGCCTGCGCCAGACCCTTCTCACGGAGGTAATCAACCGCCTTCGAGAAATCGCCGTCATAGGCCTCCAACGCCTTGCGGCAGTCCAAGATGCCGGCGCCGGTTGCCTCGCGCAGCTCCTTGACCATACTGGCCGTTATCGTCATAGTTCGACCTCCAGATCCTCATCGTCATCGTAGTCGTAGTCTTCGCCTTCGGTATCAGCGCCTTCATCGCCCTCGAACTGAATCCGACGCAGCCGGGCCAGGGTCTCAGCACTCAGGTACTTCTCATCCTCGGCGTAGACCTCTTCCTCCTCAGGCGCCATCTCCTTGCGCAGAGCCAATCCCTCGAGCACTGCGTCCGCGATCTTCGACGTCAACAGCCGAATCGCACGGATGGCATCATCATTTGCCGGAATAACGTGGTCCACGAGGTCAGGATCGCTGTTCGTGTCGAGGACCGCAATGATGGGAATACCAAGGCGATCAGCTTCCTTGACCGCCGTCATCTCGTTGTCCACGTCGATCACGAAGATCGCACCGGGGATCCGCTCCATACCCTTGATGCCACCCAACCGGATGTTCAGCTTCTCGATCTCGCGATCACGCATCAGGGCCTCGCGCTTGGTCAACAGCGCGAACTGGCCCGCCTCGCGGCGCGCCTCGAGGTCCTTCAGATGATCGATCCGATCCTTGATCGTCCGCCAGTTGGTCAGTGTGCCACCCAGCCACCGCTGATTGATATAGGGCATCGTGCAGCGGGTCGCCTCGAGTCGGATGCTCTCCTGAGCCTGGCGCTTGGTCCCCACGAAGAGGATGACATCGCCCCGGGCGACGATATCCCGAACCAAGGCATATGCCTTCTCCAGGGCTCTAACCGTCTGCTGTAGATCAATGATGTGGACCCCATTGCGCTCCGTGTAGATGTAAGGTGCCATCTTGGGGTTCCAACGCCGCGTCCGGTGACCGAAATGGACGCCCGTTTCCAACAGCTGCTTCATCGTGACAATCGCCATAAACGCACAAACCTCCTCAGGTGTTTTTGGGCCTCCGCAGTGTTCTCCCCGTCGAGGACCGACCTTCGGCCGGCACACCCTCACACGGTCCCACCGCGTGTGTGATCGGGCACATTGCCCGAAAGGTGATTGTACCACATATGCCAGCTTCAGCAACCTCTGGAAGATGGTGCTTCTCTGAGACTCTGGTAAGATGGGGCGCGGTGCGACATCGACACTGGGGTGACAATGGGACCAATGACACAGATGATGGCTGATGCCGCAGGCTATGCCTGGCTATGGGGTTATCTTCTCCCCATTGGGCTCTTGCTGCTCGTCTGGGGCGGCCTGGAGCCCGAGCGAGCACGGCGCGTGGCACCGGCCGCTGCAACGGCCCTCGCCATATCTACCCTTGGCTATTGGGCGATCGGCTTCGCCTTGCATCTTGGCGGTGCGCAGGCGGTGAACCCTCAGGACGCCTCGCTTCAGGGCCTGAACGCACTCCTCTCGATCGTTCCAGGCGATCCCGGATGGGGAATTATGGGGCTCGCCGGCTTCTTCCTTGCGGGTGAGGCGACTAGCACTGCGACGCTGACACTCTTCCTGACCTATCTGCCCCTGATCGCTTCTGGCGTAATCATGGTCACCATGGCCCTGGCGCATCTACGCCGCTGGCTCATGGTGGCAGCAGGAGCATTGACCGGCGCTGTGATCATGCCCGTCGCCGCGTGCTGGATATGGGGCAGTGGTTGGCTCGCGCATCTTGGAGACACTCTGGGGCTGGCCTACGGATTCGTCGACTTCGGGGGTAGCACATTGGTGTTTTGGCTTGCCGGACTGATCGTTCTACCTATCCTCCTGCTCCAGCCCCGGACCAAGACAACGGACGTCCTCACACCGCCACCGACCTTCGCCCCTCTATTGGCTAACATCGGCGCGCTGCTTCTCGGCGTTGGGTGGTTGGGATGGAGTATGGCCAAGCCTTTTCACGTCGCCGGTGCAGTTCTGGATTGGGAACACACCGCCATCAACGTGCTTCTGGCCATGGCAGGCACCATTGTGACCACCCAGCTCTATGCCTGGTTGGTCAACGGGAAACCCGAAATGCTGCTGGCTGCCCAGGGACTGGCTGCCGGCTGGGCAGCGGTCCTGAGCTGCGCACCTTTCCTTCCTATGTGGGGAGCTTTGATAACCGGGCTGCTTGCCGGCATAGCTTTCCCATTCGTGCACCACACACTGCGCGTGAGGTTACGGATCGACGATGCGGCAGCCAGTGTCGCGCTGGCGTTAACCAGCGCTCTCATCGGTCTCGTCAGCCTGACGCTTTTGGCAGATGGGCGCTGGGGATTCGGGTGGAATGGCGTCGGCTTGTCAGCGGAAACCATCGTACCGAGCCCAGGTATCGCCAGCGTCTTCATTCGGAAAGACACGCAGCAGCTCTCTGCCCAACTGACCGGGCTCGCAGCCGTGGGCCTCTGGGGACTCATCTGGGGTACGGCCATCGGGATCATCGCCAGCCCGAAGCTAGTGGGACGCTGGTCCACAGAGACACTCCGCTCGTGGGTACGCCCAAGGCAAGACCTGGGTGCCGACCCGACGGTTTCGCCGTCGAGCGAGAACGCATAGAAGGGACATCGCACGCATGCGGGTCATTGCAGGTAAGGCCAAGGGACGACAGCTCAGCCCGGTTCGCGGTCCGGGCACGCGCCCGATGACTGATCGGGCGAAATCGGCACTTTTCAGCATCATCGAAGCAAACATCACCGGGGCGGATTTCCTGGACCTCTTCGCCGGGACCGGTCAGGTGGGTATCGAGGCCCTGAGCCGAGGTGCCCGACGAGCGGTCTTCGTTGAGCAGGGGCCGGCTGCGTTGCGAACGATTGAGAGCAACCTCACCACGACCCGGCTAAGTCAGAATGCCACGCTGGTTCGCGCAGACGTCTTCCGATTCCTTGAAGGCACATCACAACCCTTCGACTACGTGTTTGTCGCTCCGCCACAATACCGCGGATGGTGGGTCCGTACCCTGCAGATCATCGACAGTAGACCGGAATGGCTCAACGAAGATGCGTGGGTCATCGTCCAGATCAACCCTATCGAATATGCACCTGTCGAACTGACACACCTCGTGCTCTTCGACCAGCGCTCCTACGGCAGCGTGATGCTCTGCTTCTATGGTCAGCCGTCAGATCTCGACGAGGAGGAGGGCAAGCCCGACGTGGAGATCTCAGAGCAGGCTGAGCACTCCGACGAAGAGGACGGGGAGTAACGACTACCGCAGCCACTGCCTCAGGATAGCCCTACAACTGCCGCGGGGCGGATCTGAACAGATCCGCCCCGCGCGATTATCTCCAGGCCAAAGCGGTTAGCGCGCCTCGATCATCTCCGGGATGCGCGTCTTCTGCTCCACCCAACCCAGGGCGCGGTTGGTTGCGAAGGTCAGCACGAAATAGAGCACACCCGTAATCGAGAAGATGAGCAGTGGCTGATGAAGTGTCCCATTGATCTGTTGCGCGCGCCGCATCAGCTCAGCAAGTCCCACCGCATACACAAGCGAGGAGTCCTTAACGACGACAGCGGCTTCATTGGACCATCCGGGGATCGCATTGCGCAGAGCTTGGGGCAGAACGATGCTTACGACAGCCTGCCCGCGGGTCATGCCAAGTGCCCGGGCTGCCAGCATCTGGCCCGTGCTGACGCTCTGGATCGCACCTCGGAAGATCTCTGCTTGATAGGCGCTACTACATACACCCAGAGCTGCACAGCCAGCCAGAAACGGTGGCAGGTTGATAGCAGCAGCAAGCACGTAATAGGCGATGAACAACACCACCAAAGACGGAAACCCGCGGAGCACTACGGTGTAGCCCAGCGCCAAAGTCCGGGCCAGGCGACCACCATAGACCCGGGCCAACGCTATCGGCGTACCGATTGCGAATCCGACTACCAGTGCAATGATCGTAATCAGCACAGTGTAGCCGATTCCCCCTATCATATAGGGGAGTGCTCGCAGGATCGAAGAAGACATGGAATGGCGTCTATTCGCCGCCGGAGAGGTACTTCATCGCAAGATCCTCAATGAAGCCCTCAGCCTCCAACTCATCGATCGCCTCATCGAACTTGTCGCGCAATTCAGTGTTGCCTTCCTTCACTGCGATGGCCATGTGCTCGCCGGCGAACTCCGTCTTGAGCGCGAGCTCGATGCCACCTTGGCTGATGAAGGACTGCGCTGCGTAGTAGTCCATAGCGACGACGTCGATACGACCGCTCTTGAGGTCCATGATGGCCTGCTCGGCGCGCTCGTACCGTGAGACCTCAGCCTCGATATTGGCGTCGATCCATTCCTCCTGAATCGTGCCCGTCTGCACGCCGACACGATACCCTGCCATGTCCGCGTTCGTGGCAATCGCGATCCCCGAGCCTGAAGCAACGATGATCGCGTCCGCCCCAATGAAGTAGGGCTCGGTGAAGTCGACCTGCTCCTCGCGCTCCGGTGTGGCGGACATCGCTGCAATGATGGCGTCAATCTTGTCGCTCTGCAACGACCCAATCAGGCCGTCGAAGGCGATATCCTGCCACTCAATCTCCATATCGAGGCGCTTGGCGACCTCTTCCATCAACTCAACATCGAATCCGGTGTAACTGCCATCTTCCCCAATGAACTCAAAGGGCTCGTAGTCCGCCGAAGTGCCAACGACCAACTTGGTATCCTTCGGCTGGCAGGCGGTTGCACCCAACACAGCGAAGATCATCACGACTGACGTCAAGACCAGCGACCAGCGTTTCATAAGAGAGACCTCCTTCTAAGAGGGACAATGTCAGGAGATTATAGAACCGGGCGACCCAGTGTCAACGTAAACCAGAAATCGAGCTCCGCTGGACAAAAACGCCTAGATGCGGTATACTCTTGGTTCGATATGTGAGAAACAGCAGGTCTTGGAGGAGTAAGCGTGGCGAATACTCAAGCAGCAAAGAAGCAGATCCGCAATTCGTATCGCAAGTGGTTGCGCAACCGCTACATCAAGGGCAAGATGCGCGGTGCCGTGAGGACCGTTCGACAGGCGATTGAGGCCGGTGACTACAACACCGCACAGAGCTGGATGCCACGTGCCGCAAGTGAGCTGGATAAGGCCGCTCGCAAGCACGTCATTCATCCCAACAAGGCGGCACGGCTCAAGTCACGCCTGATGAGCCAGATTCACGAGCTACAGCAGTAGCCATATCCCGGGACGTCACTCTCACGGACGCCCCGGAAAATCAGCTATGGGCCCCGTGCGCCATATCAACGGTGCCCAGCAATGCGGTAGCAGCGCATTGCATTACCCACACACAATCCAAACCGGAACCCCGTGTTCCGGTTTTGGTTGTTCCGAGACAGATAAAAAAACACCGCGGTAGGGATCCCGACCGCGGTGTCGTTGTGAGCAACACGCGCCTACTCTTCCTTCCCCAGTTGTTCGGACCGCACGAAGGCGGCCCAAATTGCGCGCGACAGCACTGTCCGGAAGCCACCCTTGTCGAGGTGGTAGAGTGCTTCAGCCGTCGTACCCCCGGGTGAGGTCACCTGATTCCGCAACGCGGCCAGGTGCAGGCTTGACTGCTGGGCATAGTTTGCCGACCCGATGACCGTCTGGAATACCAGCTTCTCGGCAACGTGCCGGGAAAACCCCAGGTGCACGCCGGCATCTACCATCGCTTCCATGAACAAGTAGATGTACGCTGGTCCTGTCCCCGATAGCGCTGTTGCCATATCCAGATAGTGCTCATCGGCAACGTAGACCTCGTCGCCCAGCGCTTTCAGGATCGTCAGAGCGTGCTCGCGATGTTCGTCTGTCACCTCAGGGGTCGCCGTCCAGACCGTGATCCCCTGCCCGATTTGGGCAGGAGTGTTGGGCATCGCACGAATGATGCTGTCGATTCCGGTACCCCGGCGGATCTTGCTCACCGGAACGCCTGCAGCGATCGAGAAGACAAGCACGCCCGAGGAAACGGACTCACGCAGATCTTCAAGTGCCTGTCCCATGACCTGAGGCTTGACCGACAGAAAGATGATCCTGGCCTGGCGCGCGGCCTCGCCATTGGACCCGGCAGTCTGAATACCATAGGTCTCCTGCAGGTAATCCAGGCGCTCCAACCAAGGATCAGAAGCAATAATGTTCTGCGGGTCGATGAGGTCCTGGCGAAGCAGCCCCTTGATGAGAGCCTCGCCCATAGTGCCGGCACCAATCACAGCGATTGCAGGTAACATACGCCCCTCCCCCAGTCTCACCTATGGATTCCCCAGACGGCGCTCTATTTTACCCTAACGTTGCGGGCTCAGGTCAAAGATCATCTGCAGGAAGTCAGCGCGATCGCCAGCCGGATCGGGGTCGCCGACCGTCATCGGACGCGGCCGTCCATACTCCTCCATTATCGCCGTACGCAGGTCCACGCTCAGTAGGTCTCCCCGATAGAACGTTAGACGGTCGACGAACTCTTGCCGCGTGCCATCGCTCCACATCTGGTCGAAGAAGAAGTTGCCCAAGCCGTAGTGGATGAAGGTGTCGTTGTAGAATTCCAGCGTCTGGGCCTGATGGGCCTGACTGCCCTGGACAACCACGGCACCGGCATCGGCAAGCGTGCGGAAGTCCGCCATCTGCGCCGGCGTCGGGGAGTAGTTGTAGTCCTCGAGGTACTGCAATGTGACGATGGGCTGATAGCCCTGCGCGCGAAGGTCGGAGATAGTCGTCTGCATCGTCGGAAAGTCACAACGCGCCGCTCCGCCCGAATCTTCAGAAGCAAACGGCCCCACGGTGTTACAGCCAATGAAGGCTATCTGGTTTCCGTTATGGGTCAGCATCAATGGTTGGCTGCCTTCCGCCTGGTTGGCGCCGCCGCCAAACCACTGCCAGCCACGCTCACGGTACATCTGCAATGAGTGATCGACCCACTCCGTACCCTTGTCTTCCAGGTGGTTACCCGTTAGCTCGATGATGTTGACGTTGATGGCCTCGAGCAACTCAATG
>JAXDDP010000164.1:0-7183 GCA_034676785.1 Anaerolineae bacterium
CCCTCGCAGGGTTTCCGGACCCTGCGAGGGGTTCCGGGGCGAAGAGGGCGCGGGCAATCTCGGCCGTTTGGGGTACCATAGCGGATGATCGTTGTCCGCATGGAGCCGACCAATGCCACCTGAGAACCTGCTGGCCATCGACAGTGGAACCCAGAGCGTGCGCGCGCTGTTGTTTGATCCGCGCGGCCGTGTCGTGGCCAAGGTGCGCATCCCCATCGAGCCCTATACCTCGCCGGCGCCAGGGCTGGCGGAACAGGATCCCCAGGTCTACTGGGATGCGCTCTGCCAGGCCTGCCAGCAGCTCTGGCAGGTAGAGGGCGTTGAACGCGCCAGCATCGCTGCGGTAGCACTCACCACCCAGCGGACCACGATGATCAACGTCGATCGCGCGGGCCGGCCGCTGCGCCCGGCGATCGTCTGGCTGGATCAACGCCGCACCGAGGGTTTGCCGCCCGTGGGAGGGCTATGGGGCGCTGCGTTCAAGCTGGCCGCGGCGAGCGACACGGTGGCCTACCTGCAGGCTGAGGCCGAGTGGAACTGGATCCGCGTGCACCAGCCTGAGGTGGCCGAGAACACCTACAAGTACCTGTTCCTTTCCGGCTATCTGATCCATCACCTCGTTGGGCGGTTCGTCGATTCGGTCGGGAGCCAGGTGGGCTACGTGCCCTTCGACTACAAGACTCAGCGCTGGGCACCGCGCTGGGACTGGAAGTGGCGGGCCGTCCCGATCAGTCCGGATCTGCTCATCGATCTCGTGCCGCCTGGCGGGCCGTTGGGTGAGATCACGCCGGCAGCCGCCGCGGCTACCGGGATTCCCGCCGGGCTGCCGCTGATCGCGGCGGCAGCCGACAAGGCCTGCGAGGTGCTCGGGTCGGGGTGTCTGGAGTCGCACTACGGATGCCTGAGCTATGGCACGACTGCGACGATCAACACCACCCACCGGCGATACATCGAGGTCATCCCGCTGATCCCGCCTTACCCAGCAGCGGTGCCGGGGGCCTATGACCTGGAGGTGCAGGTCTTTCGCGGCTATTGGATGGTGAGTTGGTTCAAGAACGAGTTCGGCCTGCGCGAGCAGTCGCTGGCGGAAGAGCGCGGTTGTGAGCCGGAGTTCCTGTTCGATGAGCTGGTCGAGGCTGTGCCGCCCGGGTCGCAGGGATTGGTTCTGCAGCCCTATTGGTCGCCCGGGTTGAAGCTGCCCGGCCCCGAGGCTCGCGGCGCCATCATCGGTTTCAGCGACGTCCATACCCGGGCGCATCTTTACCGTGCCATCCTGGAGGGGCTGACCTACGCGCTGCGGGAAGGGGCTGAGCGCACGGCCAGGCGCAGCGGCGTGCGCCCCACCGAGCTGCGCGTGGCGGGTGGGGGCAGCCAGAGCAACGCGGCGATGCAGATCACGGCGGACGTCTTCGGTCTGCCCGCGTCCCGTCCCCATACCTACGAAGCAAGTGGTCTGGGCGCGGCGATGGATGCCGCGGTGGGCGTGGGGCTACACCCGGACTTCCCGACGGCAGTGAAGGAGATGACGCGGGTCGGTGATACCTTTGAGCCCAACCCGGACGCGCACGCCATGTACGACGAGCTGTACAACGGCGTTTACCTGAAGCTGTATGGCAGACTGCGCCCGCTCTACGAGGCGATGCGCGGGAAGCGGTAACTGCACCAAGTGCCGGGGACCGCGGGTTCTGGTGTGGCGGACGCTGCTTTCAACGGGTGAGCGGTAGACAGGTCCCCGGCACTGGAGAGAGTGTTCTAGTGTTCGCGGTAGAGCCAGATCGCGCCACTGCGCGGCGGCAGCGCGAAGGTGAAGCCATCGTGCAGCAGGTCGTCCCCTGACAGTACCATTTCCTCCCCGGTCTCCGGGTTCTCGAAGGTGTAGTCGGCCTCGCATTCGATCCCCTGGGGATAGATCGTCAGCGTTTCCTCGGCAGCAGCCGGCAGCCGGATCCCCTGGACGAATCCGAGGCCTGTCTCGGGAGAGTCGAACTGCCACGCTACCCATTGATCGGCACGCTTGTGGAATGGCGTGTGGGCGTAGTAGTCGCCGTAGAGCAGCAGGTCGGCAGCTTTGCGCCACACATCGATCATCTTCACAGCGAGGGCGAAGTCATAGTTGTCGCGGCGGATGTCGAGCGTGGCGAAGAGCATCGCGGCCATACCGCAATGGAACGAGAAGCTGTCGACCTCATGGTCGAACCTGGAGCCTCCTTCGAGGTCCCAGGAGATTGAGAACTCCTTGAAGTAGGGGATCCACTCAAACAGCGTGCGGTGAAACGCCAGCTTGACCGGGTGGTCGCCATAGCCGTAGTCGGTGTAGTGCAGCGGCACGGAGCGGCGCATCGTCTCCAGGTCGTTGCGGCGTCCACCACTCGAGCACGAGTCGATCCACAGCCCCGGATTGCGCGCGAGCAGGTCATCCCAGTACTGCAGATAGCCCTGGACGTGGAGGTTCTCGTTCAGCCCCTGGCGGTCCTCCGCTTCGTTTTGGCGCCAGTGTTCGAGCGGCTCGAAGTTGTGGTCCTGCCGGTAGATCTTGATGCCATTGTCGGCGATCAGCTTGCACACGTGGTCGGTGAGCCATTGACGGCACTCCGGGTTGCCCAGGAAGAGCAGGGCGTTGTCGTTGCCTTCAGCCCTGAGCAGCCACTCGGGGTGCTCACCATCGAGCTGTGTGCCCGGGCGCACCCTCTCCGGCTCGAACCAGAGCAGGAGGTCGGCGCCCTTCCTGGCGGCATAGTCGGAGACCGGCTTCAGGCCCCTGGGGAATCGCTCCGGATCGGGCTCCCAGGTTCCGGTCTGCCACCATCGTCGTTCGCCCTTCTCGTTATAGCAGGGGTACCAGCCGGCGTCGATCCACCAGACGTCGGGATGGATGCCGCGTTGGTGGAAGGCCTCGATGTAGCGGATCTGATTCTCCTCGGTTGCCGCGGTGAACTCCTCACCTTCATCCGTGCTGGCGCAGGCCAGGAGCGGCTTGAGGGGTTGGCCATCGGGGCGGGGCAGGATGTGGGCCAGATACCACCGGCGCCAGAGATTGACGGCGCGCGAGGCATCGCCTGACCAGGACAGGATCGTCATACGGGGTGTGCGGATGCGCTCGCCCGGCATCAGCCGCAGGTGGGTTTGCTCCTGGCCCGACCGGATGCGCACGCCGTCGGGCAGTCCCTCGTAGCTGACGGCCCACTGTGCAGGCCATCCGATGGCCATCGAGAAGCCCCAGTCCTCGAAGGTGACCCGGTAGTAGGGGAAGGCGCCATCGCATGCGCGGCCCCCGCGCGGCGCGAACCGCAGCGTTTCGCCTGTCCGCAGCGAGGCTTCCTCGGGGGTGTAGCCGTCGACGCTGTAATAGTCGCCGTTGCAGTGGGTCACCACAGGCGACGCGCCCCGGAACACGCCATCCAGCGCCAGGACGTCGCTGATGAGCGGGGTGGGGCCAGAACCGGCGTTGGTGAGCCACACGATCCATTCCATCACCGGGAAGTCCTGGTACTGCGTGACCTCGACGCGGATGGTGATCCCCGACGCGGGGTCAGTGCCCTCGAAGACAGTCTCGATGAGGTTCGCATCGATGCGGCGGCGCGTCCTCGTGGGCGACCAGGCGTCCGGGATGCCGCGGATGGGCTGGCCATCGACGTTGAAGGAGATGGGCAGATCGGCGGCGTGGGTGAAGAAGCCTTGCGCCCACGTTCGGGTCTTGAGCATATCGTTGGATGTGGTGCGGTGTGTGGTCATTGAGGCCTCCAGCAGATGGTCAGGATGGGTGAAGACTAACTGCTCACGGTACCTGGGGTTCGTGGATCCCCTCAGGCACAAACGAAACGTTCGTACGGCCCACGGTCACGACGTGTTGCACCGTGCCGGGCCGGAAGGGCGAGGGCTTGATGACCGCCACTGCTGTGCCGGCAACGATCTGCTCACACGCGGCGATCGCATCGGGGAGGACATCTTCCCCCAGGGGTTCTCCCAGCGGCCGGAAGTCGTAGTGGCCATTGTAGGTGTGGTCGTACTGGTCCCCCATGCTTTGCAGGCGCTTGAGATAGCGCAGCGCTTTTTCGACCGAGGTGAAGCTGGGCGTTCCGGGTGCGCCGCCGCCGAGGCCGAGGTTGCAGTTGCAGGCGTCGCCCAGGAAGAGGGTTCGGGTAGTCGCATCCAGAAAGGTGACGGACCCGGCGGTGTGTCCGGGGCACGCGATGACGGTGACCCGGCGGTTGCCCAGATCGATGACCTGTCCATCTTCGAGTGGGGTGAGCGGCGGCTGCGGGCCCCATTCGGTGACGTCCACGTCGAGGTTGTAAGGGTAGTCGCCCTTCTCCCGTTCGGCGATCATCTTGATGTACCAGATCCGCCGCTCGATGCTATGGCCGATCCCCCCGCCGGTCGTGAACCCCTCCATATCTCTGGGATGGATGTGGGCGTTGTCGAAGGCACCGGCACCTCCCGTGTGATCCATGTGGCTATGGGTATAGCAGACCATCAGGGGCTTGTCCGTCAGCTTGCGGACGAAGCCCGCCAGGTCGCCGATGCCGACCCCGGTGTCGATGAGCATGGCCTGCTCGTCGCCGACGAGCAGGAACATCGAGGCGCAATCGAACTCGCCGATCTCGTAGGTGTTGGGGGCAATCTCGGCGTAGGGGAATGCCTGTGTTTTCATCCTGGCTCTCCTTGGTGCAGCGGAAGTGATGACTGATGTGCCTTCTATGATAGCACCACTGCTGGATCGGGCCGTACAGCATCTGAGAAGCAGATAGCAGAAGGGCCACGATACTGTTCGTGGCCCTTCTGATCTCGACGTTGATCGCTTACTGCTCTAGCGATGCCGTACTGATCAGCGGCATGTAGATCGCATAGGGGTAGGTGCTGACCAATGTTGTCGCGGTCAGATCCAGCATGTCGCTTCCCCAGGTGATCGTCGCCGTGTTGACCACGACGGTGCGCTCTGGTAGATCATCATCGGGCTCTACCGCATACGTGAAGACCCATTCGTCACCCGGTGCGATGTTGCCTGACCACACCATCGCATCAAGGCCCCAGCTATACACGAAGTTCTGACTGGGCGGAGCGTAGTCGTGCCAGGCATACGTCGTCCCGACCGGGATCGGGTCGGTGAGTGTGACGAAGGCCAACTCGGTGCCCGTGTTCCTCACGCGGATCTCGTAGACGATCTCCTCATCTGGCTCCACCCAGTGAGGGGCCATCTTGGTTGATGTGACGAATCTTGGGCCGAGCGAGACCTGACTGTCAGCTTGGGCGACCACTGGCGCCTCCACCTGCATCTCGTGTAACGCGTGGGTTGCTGTCAGCATCGCGGTGTTGGTGATCCAGGCACCGCGCTCCACCGTGTCGGTCACGCGTACCGTGATCTCGACCACGCGCGAGGGTGCCGAGAGCACGTCCGGCGTGCCGGGAAGGACGATGTCGTCGATGTTAGCCTGGGCTCCGTCGGTGCCCACATACTGGATTCCCACCCGCAGATCCCCAGCGGGCAACGTCGTAGGTAGGGTGAACGTGCTCTGTGCCCACACCCAAGTGGTGATCCAGTCATCGTCGCACGTGCCCAGAAGCACATCATCGCTTCCGCCCAGGTCACCGGCCACGAGCCAGACGTTGATGTCGTAGTTGTCGTTAGGCGTGACGCCCCAGGTCAAGCTGCCCATTGACCATAGCGATACTGGCTCGCCCCCGCCGAGTTCCAGCAGGCGCGGGCTGATTAGCCATTCGTCCTGTGGATGGAGATTGTCGTCGTAGAAACACTGAGCGGAGTAGGTACCGCCGTGGGCAGTAGCACTGGTGATGTGCCACGTTTCGGCGGTGTTGGTCTGAACGCGTGTCCATCCATCCGGCGGCACTGCGCCGCTCTCGAACCCCTGGAGACTGGTCAGGTCTGCGTTTACAGGTAGCGTCCCGGTGTAGACCACCCGGTTGGTGCCCGCATCATAGGTCGCATTGGTCACCGCCACGAACTCTGTATCGGCCGGGATCGGGTCGCTGAACTCGAACACAGCCGCGGGATCCGAGAGGTTGTAGAGATTGACCGTGTACTTGAGCTCGGCGCCGGGGAAGGTCACGTCCCAGTCCACGTCCTTGCTGATGGCCGCACTCGCCCCGATCCGCTCGATCGTGAACGGGATCTGCTTGAGACCCGGAGCCTCTGGCGGGCCCACAAGGACCATGCCCTCGTAGGTCTTCCCGGGTTCCATCGAGTAGTCGTAGTGAATCGTCAGTGTGGTTCCGGTGCCAGCAGGAACCGTGCTGCTGGGTTGTCCTGTGACGGTGATCCCGGGGACCCTGGACCTGACGCTGACGGCCAGGTCGAAGGCGCCGACAGGTCCGGAGTAGTTGTCGATCGCGACCAGATAGTCGCCATCCACCGGGTTGTTGTAGAGGATGTATTCACTAGCGTCGGCCCCTGCCGAAGAGCCCACCTGCACCCAGGCCGAGCCATTCCATAGGTATAGATAGAGATCGAGATCTGCAACGTTGGCACTGGCGGTCCACATCTCGATGCTGATCGCGTCCTCGACCGCGAAGACGGAGGTCCACTCGATGCTGCCGGCTCCTGTGAACGCAAGTGGTTCGTCGTTCCAGGTCTCCGTTGCACTATCGATCAGGTAGCCCGAGCCGACCAGCCCATTCAAGTCTAGCGTGGGCGTGAGTGTCACCGAGCCCACAAGCCCCTGATCAACGTAGGTATCGATATCGAAGCGGTGTCTATCCTCTGTCAGCGCGCCCAGCGTCGTAGTGAAGACGACGTCGAATTGATCCCCTTCGAAGAGTACGTTGTGTTGCATGACGCGGTGCAGTCCGCCACCGGGGTCCTCCGAGTTACTGGTGGGGAACATTAGCCAGTCCTCGTTGGCCCCACTGGTCGTGTTGAAGCGCCAGGTGGCGCGGCCACTGCGGTCAACGCTGCTCTTGGCTACGGTATCCAGGATGTAAGGGCCGAAGAAGGAGGGCTCCGACAAATCGCCGCTCCACGCACCGTAGGAGATGGTCGTCAGTTCGGTGGCAGTCGGCCCCAGGATGACCGTGTCGTTGTCATTGTGGAGGGCAGCACCGCTCCATTCGTTCTTGACGATAACGTGGGCACCGGCGTCCGCCGGTGACTCTATGTCGACATAGAACATGCGCCAGTCGCCGCTTTCCTCACGCCAGCCCCAGTCCTGGTAGCCGCGTACGGCGGCGG
>JAXDDP010000170.1:0-5246 GCA_034676785.1 Anaerolineae bacterium
TACAACTCTGGGCGAGGGACATCCCGACGGCATGACCGTTGATGCAGCGGGCACTGTCTGGTCGGCACGCTGGGATGGACACTGCCTGGTACGCTACTCTGCCAGTGGAGAGGAGCTGCAACGGGTAGGTTTCCCCGTTCCCAAGGTTTCGTGCATTACCTTTGGTGGCGCTGACTACACCGATATGTATGTTACGACCGCCAGCGTCGGCCGCCGTGAGACAGAGGGTCGCTTGGCGGGATCGTTATTTCACCTGAATCTGGGCATCCGCGGGGTGCCTGAGTTCAGATCTCGGATCGGATTGGGGTGAGGACTATGCAGTTCAGGACGATTGACGAGGGATTGGGGCACCGGCGCGAGCTCTGGATCGATGACGATACCAAAGTGGCTCACCTTTGGGTTTTCGATCTATCGATGCGCATTGGCTCCGCCGAAGTGCGTATGGCGGGCATCGGGGATGTGCACACCGAGCGGGCGCATCGGATGAAGGGGTACATGCGCTACCTCTACGAGGACACCGTCCGGTACATGATCGACGAAGCGTATGATGTCTCTATGCTCTTCGGGATCCCCAACTTCTACACCAAGTTCGGGTATGCGGCAAGCTTGCCGAAGCCTACGTTCACGATCCAGACACGGGATGCGGAGGCGGCGGTATCACCGGTCGTGCTCGGGACACCTCGACCCATTGAGCCAGCTGACATCCCTCGCGTACTGGAACTGCACAATCGCGAGAACGCGGAGCGGACCGGGACGCTCGTTCGGAAGGTCGGGCAGTTTGAGAAGTTTCAGGGAACGAATTGGGACCGTATGTCGGAGGTCGTGCTGTGGGAGGATGCCGACGGAGCGTTGCTCGCATATGCGGTCTGGGATCGGCGTCCCACAGAGGTCAACGTAGGTGAGTTGGGTGTGAGAGACCCCAGTTTGCTTCCGGCGCTTCTGCGGGTGTTCGCGCAGCAGGCCGTGGAGAAGCGCTGCTCGGAGATCACGTTCTTTCTACCGCCGGACCATGCGTTTTCGGAGTACGCGCAGCAGTTCGGCGTCACATGGCATATCACGTATCCTCGCTATTCGGATGCGATGATGCGCATTCTGAATCAGCAGCCGCTGTTCGAGAAGCTCCTGCCGGTCCTGTCAGAGCGACTGGCGCGGCGAACCGATGTCCATCCGCCCGAGTGCCTGTCGCTGATGACCGACCTTGGCGTGACGACACTGGGCTTCGATGGTGCCAGAGTGGTGTTTCGCGACCCAACTACAGCACCGGTCAGTCTGTCGTTGTCGCAGGATCGATTGATGCAGCTGGTGATGGGCTATCGTGGGGCGCGCGATATCTTGAACTCGGGCGATGGTGTTCTCGCAGGAATCACAGCCTCGGATCTTGTACCCCTATTGGACGTGCTGTTCCCCAAGGGCACGCCCTTTATGTGGACTTCGGACTACTTCTAACTCATGGAGGCTTCTGCATGCGTGTCTTGGTAACGGGTGGTACTGGCGCGGTAGGACGCGAAGCGGTGAAACGGTTGGTCGCGCACGATCACGACGTCACGGTGATTGGGCGCACCCCCAACCTGGAGATCCCCGGTGCTTCTTACCGGCAGTGCGATATTGTTGACTTCGAATGCTTGACTGACTGTGTCCAGGGCATGCACGCGATCGTGCACCTGGCGGCGATCCCCAATCCGGGCCTGGATACGGGTGAGGCGATCTTCTATGTGAACGACACGGGCACCTTCAACGTATACCGTGCCGCTGCCAATGCGGGGATCGGGCGTATTGTGAGCGCCAGTTCGATCAATGCCTTGGGCTACAACTTCGGGACCAAGCGCTTCCGGCTGCAGTACTTCCCGATGGACGAAGCTCACCCGAGCTACACAACAGATCCCTACTCGTTCTCGAAACAGATTATGGAGGAGATCGGGTACTACTTCTGGCGGCGCGAGGGGATCTCGAGCGTGTTCCTGCGCTTGCCAGGCGTGTATGAGGTGACCGAGCAGAATGAGGAGCGGATGCGGGAAGGCCGGCTGGCGTCGATCCGGGCCTACCAGGATCTCCTGTCCCATCCCGAGGCTGAACAACGAGCGATGGCGCAGGCGATCATTGAGCAGCACGACAGGTTACGTGCGTCGCGAGCGTTCGAGTATGGCGAAACGCACGCCAATCTGCGCGAATTGCCCAATGCCCGGATGATGTTCGGCTACAGCAACTTCTGGGCCAGCATCGATGCGCGTGACTCGGCGCAAGCTATTGAGCTCGGGCTGCTGCGCGACTACGATGGCAGCCACCCGTTGTGGGTGAATGATAGTCACAACTCGGCGGGTGTGCCGACGCAGACTCTCGCGGGGTTGTTCTATCCGGATGTTCCTCTCAAGCGATCGCTCGTGGGAACGGAAACGCTCGTGAGCATCGACAAAGCACGTGAATTGCTGGAGTTTGAGCCGGAGTATTCGATCAGCCGTTGGTTCTAGCGTCAGCGCTGTCAGAGATGCCGGGGAGAAGGCGTGCGTTGTAGCCACTCGCCTCGGTTACCGGCTTGCCCAGCCCGGGTGACCTGGCAGGACCATTGAGCTCGGCTAGCAGAGCTCACTGGTCCTCTGGGCGCCCTGGGGCCTAACGATAGATGATATCGAGGATATCGTTGCTGCGGATGCGGACGGTCTGACTATCGACGCGTTCGACGTCAGGCAGAGACGCCGCGGCATCCGCAGCGTCTGTGTGGAAGTAGCGCTTCTCCAGGACGTAGGGCGAGTCCCAGACTAGCGGCGGGAGCGGGGCCGCACGATATTTCACTAGCGCCAGGCGAGCCTGTGACCGGATCAACTCGCGGGCGGCCTCTTTCGATAGGGTGATCGCCGACGTTCGGCTGAGCCCCTGTTTGACGGCTGCCGTGGTAACACCAGGAATCAGGGCCTCGATCTCGCGGCATGCGGCGTGGTCGCCACTCAGAAAGATCACCGGAAGGCCAAGTGCCCCGCAGTACAGCGCCCACTGGGCGATCTCGCCGATCGGCTTGCCGTTCAGCGTGTAACAATCGATCGCGCGACTGCTCTGGGTATGCGCGAGGTCACCGTCGGTCACGCCTGCCATCGCGTGCTGTCCGATGATGACGGAAACATCGAAGCTCTTGTAGAGGGTGTCGCGTAGAGGCCGGAGTGCCAGCGGTCGTCCGTGCATCAAGCTAGCCCGTGGATGGAGATCCTCGAACCAGATGCCGCCAGGCCCGTGGCCATCGACAACCATGACATCATCGGCACCCGCCTCAATCAACCCGTCGATGGCTGCGTTCACCTCTGCGGTCAGGAGTCGCTTGGCGGTCTCGTAGTACTTGCCGTCGGAGTAGCTGTCCTGCTCGAACGTCACGACCCCTGCGACGCCTTCCAGATCGGTCATCATCAGGACCTTCATATCCGTGCCTCCTGTCGTCTACCGAAATTGGCCCTCCACGAGCAAGAGCATCATTGCCCAGTATACACACAACCTTGTGCAATCACCACCCCAGTGCTTAGTTAAGTTGGTCCGTAGTAACCGCTTCAGCGATTCTGCTGCCGCCCAATTTGCCGGGCGCGCCGGCTGATGCACCGGAACGACTGAGGTCGCACCTGCGAACCCCAAACACCAACTTAGCTGAGCACCAGGCGGGCACATTTCCCTATGGCGGCATTGCTGGTATCCTTGCCGCTGGAGCAAGTGTCCGTCGTGACACTCTGAACCCACACCATCAGCAAAGGACATCCATGGATTTCTACTTCATACGACACGGTCAGTCACAAAACAACCTACTTTGGGAACAGAGCGGCTCGAATGACGGGCGTGTGGTGGATCCCCTCCTCACCGAGGCGGGAGAGCAGCAAGCCGAACTCCTGGCGGCGTTCCTGGCGGCTTCTGGCATTCGGATTACGCACCTCTACTGCAGTCTGATGGAGCGGGCCATTGCGACCGGCTACAGGGTGGCCGAAGCGTTGGATCTGCCACTCCATGGCTGGCTCGACATCCACGAGACCGGGGGCATGTTCCTTTACGACAAGGAGACTGAGACCTACATCCCGAAACCCGGTCGGACCCGAAGCTACTTGGCGGCGACCTATCCACGACTGGTGCTTCCAGATGAGGTGACGGAGGACGGATGGTGGAACCGCCCATTCGAACCGAAGGAACTGCGTGCACCCCGTGCGCGCCGGGTCCTTGCTCAGTTACTGGCCTCTCACAAGAGCGGCAGTGACGATGGCGTTGCGATCGTTAGCCACGGTGGGTTCTTCAACTACATCATGCGCGCGATCACGGGCCTTCCTGAGCGGGATCCAGAGGAGGAGCACGATCCGGTCTGGTTTGCGGCCAACAACGCATCGATCACGGCGATCACCTTCGCGGAGGATCAGCGCGTCATCCGGTATCTCAACCGCGTAGATTTCCTTCCAACCGATCTGATCACTTAGCAGCGTTTCAGCGTTCGCAATGTTCGCAGAACATTGCCTCCACGTCCTTGATGATCGCGATTGCCTGCTCCACATCCTGGTCACTCCAGGCTTCGTGGATCATCACATTGAAGTGAGACGCGATCGCCTCCCGGGCGTTGGGGCAAGGGAACTGCTGGTCTGGATCGCCTTGATAGGCAGGGCTTGCCCAGGGATAGTCGCTCGTGCCGAAGACGCGCCGGTTGATGAACCAGTCCATCGTGTGGGGCAGTGCTGCTGAGTAGTCGGTAACGACGGGCAGCCCTGCGGCCCCCAGGGCTGCGCAGAAGGTCGCCTTATCTACAGGAATTGCGCCGGGCACGCCATGGTACTGCAGGCGTAGAAACCAGTAGCTCGGTTGAGCGCCTGCGATCGTGACTGGGATCGAGACGGAATGCAGCGACTGCAGGCCGAGCGCTAGCTTCGCGACGATCTCGCGTCGTCGTCGCACGGTATGAGGGAGCTTCCGCAACTGCACACGACCCATCGCGGCAGCCAAATCACTGAGGTTGAGGTTCAGCGAGGCGATCACGTTGGTCGAGCCTGTAGGCAGGAAGAAGGGTTTGCCACGGTCTGACGCTCTGCGGACCGACCGGTAAAGCGCCTCGTCGCGCGTGAAAACCAGGCCTCCTTGCCCCCCGGAACTGTGGTGCTTCCCGAACATCGTCGAGAACACACTGAGTTCGCCGAAGGTACCAACGGGTCGCCCGTGGAGCGTCGCAGCGTGCGCCTGTGAGCAATCCTCGATCACGGGAATTCCGCGCTCGTGCGCGAGCTCCACGATCCCGGCGACGTCCG
>JAXDDP010000171.1:0-12078 GCA_034676785.1 Anaerolineae bacterium
GGCACGAGCCCCTGCCGGTAGTCCGTGAACACGCCCAACAGCTCCTGCTTGTCCTCGGTTGCCAGATCATCCTTGAGGTAGCCCATCAAGTGCTGCAGCACGTTGACGTGGCGCCCGCGGGTCGCGAGCTTGCTCAGACCCTCCATGAACCCGGCCAGATACGCATCCGCAAGCTCTGCCCACGGCGTTTTCCCCGCCTTGGCAACCAGTCGCCCCAACGCCTGATAGTGCGCAGGGCTGTGCGCCATCAGCGCAAGCTTGACCGAGGAATGGAAGGCAACCAGGCCTCCCGGCGTGGGATCTTCCTTCAGCAGACAGGTCCATCGCGCGTGCGCAAAGATCCGCTCGATGAAGTTTTCACGCAACGGGAGGTCGTGTAGCCGTCCCTCCTCTTCCACAGGCAAATGCGGGAACCGCTGCATGAAAGATCCGGCAAACAAACCACTCCCTTCCCGCTTGGGGACCCCGTTGTGATCGTACACGCGCACGCGGAACGCTCCCGAAGTGGGACTGTCCTTCTTGAAGACGAACCCGTTCAGCCCCTCCGCCGCCAGCTCGTCCAGCTTGCGTGACGTGAAACTCAGCATGCGCTCCGTCTGGTCAGTGCCCGAGCGAGGCATGACCAGTCGCGGCGCCGAAGGATCCCCGATCAGGCGCATCGACTCACGAGGTATAGGCAGCCCACACTCGACTTCAGGACAGACCCCTACCCACGCGTCGACGTACTGGCCCAACACGTCGGTCACATAGGCATCGTGCTTGTGCCCGCCATCGTAGCGCACCCGTTCTCCGAGCAGGCACCGGCTCACACCAAGCCGGATGGCTGGCGATGTCTGGCAACGGCTGGACTTGGTGGTCATCTACCCTCCTGTCAGGCTAAAGTCCCCGAACCTCTGATTCCTGGCGCTTGAGCCACTTCTCGATCGACGCCATCTCCTCGCGCGTTTCGTTCCAGCGCTGCTGTTGCGAGCGCACAAAGTGGCTATACGGCGAGATCGCCGTGTCAATCTGCGTCAGGCTGCGCGAGACCTCGGCCTCATACTGCGTCGTCAGGGTCGTCATCAGCGTCTCGCGCACCTCCACGATTTTCCGCCGCAGTTCATCCTTGAGGTGCCGGCGGCGGCTGGGAATCACAAAGAGTCCCAGCACAGCCATTGTGGTGGCTGCCAGAACGCCCGTTACGTCGAGCACGGTGCTCGAGGCGATCACGGCGATCAACGTCCCCAACCCCACAGCCCCTACCTCCACCAGCGCGGTATTGGCCACCGCATTCTTGAGCGACAGGGCGATCCGATAGGCCTCGCCCTCTTGGTCGTAGGTCTGCAATGCTTCCTGTGCTGCCAGGCCGACGCTCTCGATCAGCTCCTTGCGGTTCGCCTCAAAGGCGCTGGGGATCTCCCCCAGCAGCTCGTCAGCGTGCACCTCTTTGCGCCGGCGGATGTGCTCCATCACCCGCTGCCACTGCGTCTGGTTGCGCGAGACCAGCCACTCCGTGATCTCCTCCACGCGGTCCTCGATGGCCTCGGGAATATCGCTGATGACCTGCTCGCGGAACTGCGCCTCGAGCCGGGGGCGGTCGAGAAGGTCAAAGAAGTGGGCCAGTCGCATCGTCTCATCGAAAAAGGCCACCCCGCGGTTCTCGAAAATCTGGAGCTGCCGGTCGACGTCGGAGAGCCGCAGTCCAAACTCCCGCGACATGTCACCGCGGTAGACCGCTAGCTGCTGCGTGATGTTGTCCATCACGTCGAAGTCGTCCTTCAGCAGCGCCATCCGTCCGTCGACCACGTCCAGGTACTTCCCCGTCATATGCAGGCCCACGCCCAGCGGGTTGAGCAACTTGAGCCGCACCCGCTCCTTCTCGTCGAGCCGGTCGACGATGTAGGCTTCGAGCGCCTCGATCCGGCTCTTCGCAAGCATCTCGGCATCCTGCGTCTGCTTCCCCCGCAACGCGAGCCGTGCAGACACCGGCAGCACCTCGGGCTCAAATCCCAGCAATCCCCGAACGTTCTCCCTGACGAAGCGCTCGATCGACGCAAGCTCCTCAGGATCTTCCAGAATGTCGACCTTATTGAGCACGACCACGACCTTCTTCCCCCACTCGCGGATCAGCTCCAGGAAAGCCCGCTCGCTCTCCGTAAAGGGCCGGTCCACCGACGTGACAAACAGGACCAGGTCAGAACGCGGCATGAAGTCGCGCGTCATTGCTTCGTGCTCGCGGTAGATCGCGTTGGTGCCAGGGGTGTCGACGATCGTGATCTCTTCCAGCATCGCCGCCGGCACCGTGAACACATCGACGTCGGCCTCGACCGCAACACGCTCAAAGTTCTTCCCGTGTCGCAGCAGGTGCACGCGTGTCGTCGTGGGCGTGACGCCCATTTCCAACAGCGGCTCGCCGAAGAGCGCGTTGATCAGTGCGCTCTTGCCCGCGTTGAACTCACCCACGACAACCAGGAGAAACAGCTCGTCGAGCTGGCGTATCGACCGATCCAGCACCGCTCGGTCCTCATCGGTCGCAGGAAACTGCGCCAGCGCCACTTGGAGGCGCGATAGCCAGTGACGCTCGACCCGTAGGACCTCATCCGCGGCTTGGCTTAGGATTTTTGGCTTCATAGCACCTTCCTTTCACGTCCCAGTATGGCGACATGGACCGAAAAGACAAGGCTATGGCCTGCGCGAACCCGAGGCCGACCAGAAAAGGGCCTGAGTGCTCACCGCACGCTCAAGAACTGCGTCACTGCCTCCAGCCACGGCTCAGGGCACTCCTCCTGCGGCACGTGACCGCACGCCTCGAGAACCACAAGGTCAGCATTGGGCAGCTCCCCGGCAAGCCGGATGCTCTGCTCCGTGGGGACGATCCGGTCATCATCGCCCGTGATCACGAGCACCGGCAGCGTCAGTTGGTCCAGCCGCGCGGCCACATCGGGTCGCTCGCTCGCAGCGGTCAACTCCCAGAGGGCGCGATCCCAGTTCTCCACCTGCAGGGGTTTCGTATACCCCTCCCAGAACTCAGCCGGGATCCTGTCCGGATCGTGCCAGGCGGAGCGCCCAAAATCGATGCCCCAGCTTCGAATGCCGCGCGCGATCAGCGGACCCAGGTGACGCATCTGCGGGGTGGCGAGTAGGGGACGCAGGAAGGGCGGCGATCCCCCTCCGACGTAGATGGCTGCGTCGACAAAGACCAGGGCATCGACGCGCTCCGGATAGGCCAGCGCAGTCAAAGCCGCAACCGTCCCACCCGCCGAGTTGCCGATGAGAACCGCGGACTCGACGCCCAATGCATCCATCAGCCCAACGGTGAGCCGCGGCTGGGCGTCATAGCTGTAGGGGTTGTAGCCAGGCCAATCCTCTGTGCCGCGCATCGGGCGCTCGGTGAGTCCGAAGGCCGGACGGTCGAAAGCGATCACCGTCCCGATCTCCGCCAACGGCGCCATCACCTCGCGCCACGAGAAGGTGCTCGCGCCAAAGCCATGGAGCAGGATCATCACGGGCGTGCCCTCGCCCATCTGCTTGGTGTGGATGCGCACCCCCTCCACTTCGACAAACCGGCTATCAGGGTCCGCGAGCACCTCGGGCGGCAGTGTATCCTCCATGGGCGGCACCGGCACAAGGAAAGGCCCCACCAAGACGAGTGCCAGCAGCGCCGCGACGACGGCCAGTAGGACCTTCACCCCGCGCTTCAAAGGACGCCTCCCACCTACGGACACATCACACCTCCGCCGCCGGCGAACGCCGGCAGCCCGAGCAGGAACGCAGCCGTCGCGTTGACGATCTGACCCTGCTGCGCAGCGGCGGAAAGCGTCGCCGGATGATCGCCGCGCTGCACCCCGTAGGAACCGAATTGAGCATGGTTGCCGCCGTCCAGCGCAACCCAACATGCGGTCCCGGGCAGGAGCGACGCAGACGCGGTCCGTTCCGCCTCGGTCATCAGGCCATCGAGCGTGGCATAGACCGAGAGCACCGCGAGATCATCCCGGCCCGACAGGCCGTTACCGGAGGCCGGGTACGCCGCCCACAGCACCAGACCTTCCACCGCATCCGGATGGCTGCCAGCGAACGCCGCCGCCATCGCACCACCCAACGAGTGTCCTCCGACAGCCCAGACCGCAACTTCAGGATGGGCCGCGATCACCTCGGCTGCACGGCCCGGCGCGAACACGGCGAGATTGAGCGGCATCGGGACAATCACGACCAGGAGACCGCGGGCCGCAAGCGCACGCGCGGAGGGCGCGTAAGCCCGCGAATCCACGCGGCCTCCCGGGTAGAATACCAGGCCAGCCACAGGTGTCGTGCTCGCCGGCGCAAACGTGAGCCACTGAGCATCGGTCACTACCACGGACCCATCCGACCGCAACGCGGCTACTGCCTCTGCGGACGGGCCTAGCGGCGTGCTACCCCAGAGCACGAACCCGCCCACCGCGACAACCAACATCAACAAGAAGATCGCCAGTGCGCGACCCGGGAATCTGCTGCGCTTCTTCATCTGCGCCCCCCTTTCCCCCACAATACCCGCCCGTGGGGCGAACCGTCGTGTTCGCCCGTGAGCAACAAAACACCTCACAGTGCCATCAGTCTGTCACGCCCCGGCGCTGCAGCTCACCATATCGGATTCTGATACGGTCAGCACCCGGCGCCGTATCACGACCAGGGCGCCAAGCATGATCAGCCCGCCCAGAAAACCCACCGACCACGTGCCAAGCGCCTGCAACATCGCCCCTCCGAGCCCTGGAGCGACGATCTGGGCGAGCGTCTGCAGTGACGCCGAAAGCCCCAGCGTGCCTCCCACCTCATCCCGGTAGACCGACTTTGTGAGCTGGCTGGTCAGCGCTACGTTGAGGACCCCCGCCGCTAAGGCAATAGGAGCCAGGATCACCAGCAGGGAGGTGACGTTCGGCACGAACGCCCAGAGCAGCAGTGACACTGCAAGGATTGCAGCACTCACCAGGATCAGCGGGCGCTCACGGAACCGATCCGTAAGCTTACCTATGGCTATGCCCTGGACTAGAACCGACAGCAAGCCGACATAGGTCAGGACAAAGGATGTCGCCTGAGCATCGAGCCCAAGGCGTTCCTTCGTGAACAGGGCAAAGTTCGATTGGAACAGTGTGAACGCCAGACTATAGAACAAGAAAACCCGTAATAAGGGCCCCATACATGGGCGGGAGAGCGCCTCGCGCAATGCGTGAAGGCTAAAGGCAGCGCGCGGTCGTCCAGGATCTGACCGCTCCGGTTTCGATCGCAGCGTTTCAGGCAACCAGAGCACGACCGCGACCAGGTTGATCAGCGAGAGTCCCGCTGCGACAAGGGCCGGCACGTTGTAGCCAAAGCGGCTCAGAAAACCGCCCATCGCAGGCCCGATGATGAACCCCAATCCAAAGGCGGCACCAATGATGCCCAGACCCCGTGAACGGCTCTTTTCATCTGTGATGTCCGTGATAGTGGCCCGCGCGAGCGCGATGTTGCCGCCTAGCAACCCGTCCAGGACGCGACTCAGAAACAGAATCGGCAGTGTTCTCGCCAGTCCCAGGATGAGGAAGCTCAAAACAGTCCCGGCGATGCTGAAGATCAGCAGAGGGCGACGCCCATAGCGGTCCGACAATCGTCCAATGACGGGTGCCGCGACCAGCTGCGCCAACGCGTTTGAGGTCCCCAGTAGCCCGACCAACGTCAGCGTCGCGCCGAAGGTCTCCGCATAGTAGGGCAACAATGGCAAAATCAAGCTGTAACCCAACAGATCTACGAAGACGAAGCCAAAGATGAGCCCCAGTTGACGTTTCACTTGATGGTCCATACGTGCCGCCTCAGGTTTGCCTTTCTGGGTAGCGTAGGTCTAGGCGCCCGCCCGAGCCGCGGCATAGGCCGCAAGCGTGCGCTCACGCGCCACCTTGTGATCCACGATAGGGGCCGGGTAGTCGGTACCGATCACACAGCCAACCTCGCGCTGAACCTCTACGGGCAACAGCCACGGCGCGTGAATTGCCGGCGTCGGGACGCCCGCCAATTCCGGCACCCAGCGGCGCACATACGCGCCCTCGGGATCGTACTTTTCGCCCTGCGATACCGGATTGAAGATCCGGAAATACGGAGCTGCATCCGTCCCGGTGCCCGCTGACCACTGCCAGCCACCGTTGTTCGCCGCGGGATCGCCATCGATCAGATGCTGCATGAAGTGTCGCTCGCCCCAGCGCCAGTCGATCAGCAGATCCTTCGTAAGAAAAGATGCCACGATCATGCGCGCGCGATTATGCATCCAGCCCGTGGCCTCTAGCTGCCGCATCGCAGCGTCGACGATGGGGTAGCCCGTGCGGCCCTCCTGCCACGCACGGAAATCCTCGGGGTCGTTGGCCCAGGCGATGTTCCGATAAGCCTCACGGAAGCTGTGCTTTCGGACGCCCGGATAATGGTGGAGGATCGAAAGGTAGAACTCACGCCAGATCAGTTCGTCGAGCCAGGTCTGAGCCCCCTCACGAGCTTCGGCGGTGGGGGCCGCCTCCCGCGCTGCCAGCGCCTCAACCACCACCTGGCGGGCCGAAAGCATGCCAAAACGCAGATAGGGAGACAGCCCCGAGGTGGCCTCCAGATCCATACGATCCCGTCCGCGGTGATAGTCGTAGATCGCGTCCGCCACGAACGCAGCGAGCCGCCGCCTGGCCTCCCTCTCGCTGGAGACGAAGGTCTGCGATCTTGAGGATCTCGGCTCCTTGGGGATTATCTCCATATCAATAAGCTGCGGCGGCAATGGCGGTAGCACCTCCGGCGCCGGCAGGAGCTCGCTTGCATCGGGGAGGGGAAGCGCCTTCCAGGCGCGGCTATACGGTGTGTAGATGCTGTAGGGGCTTCCGTCCGCCTTGCGCACCGCCTCGGGCGGATGAACGGTCAGACCATCGACCAGCCGCAACGGCACGCGCCCCGCCACGCGGGCGTCACGCCGGGTTGCATACGGAGAGGGATCGTGTTCAGCGACAACCCCCTCTGCCTGCGTCTCTGCCAGCAAGGCCGATAGGACCGATCCCGGTTCGCCTTTCCGGACGACCAGGCCACTGCCACGGGCGCGCAGGTCCGCGTCGAGCGACCGCAGGCCATTGTAGAGGAACGCCAACCGCTTTTCCCCCACGTAGGGAGAGGCCAGCAGCGCTGGATCCAGCACAAACACCGGCACCACCCGAGCCCCCTGGCCCAACGCAACGGACAGCGTCGGATTGTCCTCGAGTCGTAAGTCCTTGCGTACCCACCAGATCATCGTCGGCATCACCACCCATCCTTGTCCAATGCAAAACGAAGGTGGGTGTGAAACCCACCTTCGTCGTATTCGCTTACTCTATGCTTAGATTGCTGACGAATGCTTACTTCTCGATCTTCCGCAGGGCGAGCTTGCTATACCCGGTGCCGAAGGTCAGCACACCCAGCGCCGCCAGACCAAGGCCCAGCCATAGTGTCGAGCTACCACCCGTCGCGGGCAAAAGCGTGGGCTGCGCCTGCGCATCGACGCTGATGACAGCGGTCAGAGCGGGCTGCCCAGCTGCGAAGCCCATCGCGTAGACCGTGTAGACAGTGCCCTCTTCCAGTGTAATGCCCGGCAGGCTCAGCGCAACCGTCTCGGTCCCCGAGATTCGCGCCTCGAGATTGTACGTTCCGGCATCCACGGGCAGGTAATCACCAACACCCTTGAAGGCAACTCCACCGAACAGGACTGGACCACCGGTCACAGCGATATCGACAGCGGGGGCATCAGGCGAAGCGTGCACGAACCGTACGTGTGCCTTGCCCTCAGCAGGAAGTCCATTGTTGTCGACGAGCACTACCGGCTCGATCGAGGAAAGCGTATTGACGGCGAGAATCGTGTAATCCGTGTTGTTCTGCAGATCCAGGTCCGCCTCGATCACCACAGGCTCCGTGGCGCCTGCAGGAACGATCTGGAAGTTGTGCATCCCCTGCGAGAGCTCAGCATAGGGCGTCACACCCTTGAACGGTGCGTTTGTGAACGCCTTGGCGCCATCGACCCAGACATCTACTGCGGGAGCATCAGGCGACGCATGGACGGCACGTACACGCGGCCCACCAGCAGCCATTGCCGGAACAACCATCGAAAGAGCCAGAACCAACACCGAACCCAAAAGCATCAAGCGCTTCATCTCAGACCTCCACTATATGTGATTTTGATTACCACTCTTATTGAGTGGTTTATGCCTCAAACTTGTCCACATTATAGAGGGTATTTCGTTTTTTGTCAAGTATTTGAATAGATAATTTCCAGATTTCCTCGAAGTTCGTCCTGTGAATGCCGCTTTTGCAGGTCCTGGGGTAGAATAGGGCTATGCAACACGTCTACTGGGTCATCGAAGGATTGCTCGCGGGCCGGCCGGGACCGGTGCTGGAGCCGTGGGATCCTGCGGCACTCTATGCAGGGGGGATACGTACCGTCATCTCACTGGCTGCAGAGGAAGCCCCAGAGGATCTGACGCCCTACGGTCTCGACCATTACAGGATGGGGTTCCCGCCGGTCACCCTGTACTCGAATGGTATGCGCAGGGCCTTCATCTATCAAGCTCTCCCCGTCTGGCGTCTGATCGACGGGCAGCTGACCCGGCGAACGCCAACGTTGGTCCACTGCCACGCCGGCCAGGACCGGACGGGCGCGATACTGGCAGGGTATCTGATCGCCTATAAGGGAGAAACTCCGGCGCGCGCATTGGAGCGCATTCGTGAGGTGAAGCCTGCCGCGATGACAGCCGAGGGGTACGCCGAGGTGCTGGAGCTCCTGAAGCCGAATCAGATCCCTGATCCGCGACGACTCCTGTAAGAGACAAGACTGCTGGTGAGCGTCAGGCGCGAGCAGACTCGGGTCCGCCCGAGCAGACTCGGGTCCGCCCGAACAAACTCGGGTTGCCGAAAGGCCTTCTGCGAAGCTCACGCCAGGGGCGGACTGATGCGCCGCAGTGTGCGTTCAAGCGTCTCCACGCCTTCACCCACTGTCGCCCCGAGAAAGAGCCCCTGCACCTTCACGCGCCACTCAGGGTTCTCGTTGAAGATCAGCCCACCATAGGCAAAGACCGGGCGTCCCTTCTGTGCCGCTTCGGGAAAATGCTGGGGCCAGGATGCTAACGCCGCGGCAGACTCCGCCGACATGGCCACCGTAACAATGGCCAGGGGGTTAGTTCGTTGCGCGAACTCCGCCAGATCGGCAAGGGGAATCGATTGCCCCAGATAGGCGACAGGCCAGCGCCGGCGCCGCAGCAGAGCCCCCAACATCATCAAGCTGCCCTCGTGATACTCGCCGGGAGCACATGCCAACACTGTCGGCGCCACCGCAAAAAGCGGCGGCCCAGAGGTAAGCCAGGCCAACATCCGTTGGCGAAGGTAGCTGGTCGCCAGATGTTCCGTGCCAATCGAGACCTCTTCGCGCTCCCAGCCCTCACCAATCTCCCACAGCGTAGGGCGTATCATCTGGAGCATCACACTCTCAGGAGGGTAGAGCGCCAGTGCTTCACCGAAGATTTCATCAGCGCGCGCCGTATCGTGATGCACGAGCGCGTCATAGAGTCGGCTCTGCAGGCGGGCGATGTACGTGTCCGCAACGTCGCTCTCCTCGCGCGCCAGGCGATTTGGACCAGACACCAGCACCCCCTCTCCCGTCATCGGCTCGGGAAAGGCATTTTCCTCCTCCAGGGCTCTCAGGGCGCGCACCGCCTGTCGCACCTGCATTCCCTCCTCGGTCTTGGCCTTGACCCACAGCAGGCGCTGGATATCGCTATCGCTGTAGAGACGGTGACCACCTTCCGTGCGCGATGTGTCAGGAAAGCCATAGCGACGCTCCCAGACCCGCAGCGTTGCGGCCGGGATATCCGTCATCCGTGCCACAACCCCAATATTGTAGATAGGTTCATCCTGACTCATACGCGCCTCTCTTGATCGTCATACCCCAATCACCCTGGACTTCGAATTCCTTGTATTGTACCACATTCGCAACATAATGTCAAATTAACATTGCCAATACATCCGCAATATATTGGCAGTTCACTGGAATATGATAAACTTAATCTAACGAAAACTGGCTAATCAACAAGGAGCTACCGGTCGATGCGTGTTCTGATAACGGCAGGGACAGGGACGATTGGCCGCGCGCTTGTCCGCGAATTGGGAGAAAAAGGCCATGACGTAACCGTCACCAGTCGCGACCCAAGTCACGCGCGGTCCTTCACGCACAAGGTACAGCTCATTTCGTGGGATGCCCGTGCGGCCGATCCCATTATTCCTACTATCGAGGCTTCGGATGCTGTTGTTCACCTCGTTGGAGAGTCCATTGGAAGCGGTCTTTGGACTGCTTCGAAGAAAGCCCGAATCCTGCAGAGCAGGGTTGCCTCAGGACGGGCGCTGACCGAAGCAGTAGCTCGCGCCCGGCACAAACCACAAGTGGTTGTCCAGGCTTCGGCGATCGGCTATTACGGATCGCGCGATGATGTGCATCTCGATGAGGACGCGCCGCCGGGCACAGACTGGATGGCCCGGACAGCGGTGCAGTGGGAAGCCAGCACGGCAGAGGTCACTGACGAGGAGACACGCCGCATCGTGATCCGGACCGGCTTGGTGTTGAGTGCCGGTGCAGGCGTATTGCCCAAGATGATGCTCCCGTTCAAGTTGTTCGTGGGTGGCCCGCTGGGCAGCGGTACACAGGGCGTCTCATGGATCCATCTTCAAGATCTGGCCTCGGCAATCCGTTTCCTGATCAAGCATCCCGACGCCCGCGGACCCTTCAATCTCACTGCACCGGCCCCTGTCACCAATGCAGCTTTCGGGAAAGCTCTCAGCGCTGCGATGCATCGTCCATACTGGCTCCCGGCGCCCGCATTCGCCATGCGCCTGGTCCTGGGCGAGCTATCCCAGTTGGTGCTCCAGGGGCAGTTCGTCATTCCCCGACGGCTTACGGCACTGGGGTTTGCCTTCCGCTTCCCTGACTTGCCGACCACATTGGCGGATCTCCTGTAGCCAGCGGCATTCTGCTGTAGCGTTTTCTTATTTAGATAGGGAGGTACGTATGGACTGGATTCGAGTTCTGGATGAGGGATCGCTTTCCCCCGGAGAGCGACAGGTCGTGGAGGTCAGAGAGCACAGGATCTTGCTCCTTGAGCATGAGGGGCGTATCTATGCCATGCTCAATGCCTGTCCCCATATGGGTGTGTCCCTGAAACGGGGAAAGGTCACGCAAGAAGGTGACATCGTCTGCCCATTTCACCACAGTGTCTTCAGTCTTGAGACTGGCAACGTAAAGACCTGGGCGCCCTGGCCACCGGTAGTCGGCAAGCTGCTCGGAGCCGTTAAGCCGGAGAGCCCACTTCACATCTTTCCCACAAAGGTTGAGAATGGCGGAATCTGGGTCGGCCTGGGGGAAAACGACGCGGTATAATAGGGGCATGTGACTTGGTTCAAGGCATGAACCAGGTATTGGAGGCACAGCCAAGGCGTAAGCGAGGGACAGGAAAAGGAGGGGCAAATGCATATTGTGACAGACAGCGGGACAGATCTGAGCATGGTGTCTGGGGAAACGGGCGACCTCGGTGTGACCATCGTCCCGCTTGTGGTAACCCTCGGCGGCAAGTCCTATCGCGAGGGTGTTGACATTACACCCGACGAATTCTACCGCTTGCTTGCCGAGAGCGAGGAACTCCCCACGACCTCCCAACCCTCAGCGGGTGATTTCGCCGAGGTCTACAGGCGGCTGGCAGCGACTGACCCCGATATCCTCTCCATTCATATGTCCTCGGGCTTGAGCGGCACCCTCAACTCGGCGCTTGCCGGAGCAGAGATGGTGCCCGAGGCCAACGTGACCCATGTCGACACCAAGACCCTATCTGCCGGTGCAGGTTGGCAGGTAGAAGCCGCCGCACGCGCCTTGAAGAAGGGATGGCCACTCGACAAGATCCTCGACCTGGTCGCCAGGATCAGCCATGCCACGGAGAGCGTCTATACCCTCGAGGAACTCAAGTACCTGATCCACGGTGGCAGGATCAGCCACATGAAGGGACTGATTGCCTCAATTCTCAACATCAAACCGGTGATCGGGGTCGAGAAGGTCAAGGGTACCTA
>JAXDDP010000177.1:0-55910 GCA_034676785.1 Anaerolineae bacterium
TTCTGTACGACTATGATCGCATCCGCGCAGAGGCCAGCCCGAAGGGGATCACGGCCAGTGGCGTGACCACCATGTGGCGCTACAAGGCGCTGTTGCCGGTGGCTGCTGATGCTCCCGTCCCGCCACTTCGCGTTGGGTGGACACCGCTGTATGCGGCGCCGCGTCTGGCCGGGATGCACGGCCTGTCCGATCTGTGGGTGAAGGACGCTGGCAAGAACCCCACAGCGTCCTTCAAAGACCGCGCCTCGGCGCTCGCTGTCGTGAAGGCTCAAGAAGCAGGGGCCACGACGATCACGACGGCTAGCACGGGGACTGCGGCTGCCGCTTTGGCCGGATTGGCAGCAAGCGTTGGGCTGCAGGCCGTGATCTTCGTACCCAGAAACGCGCCTGAGGCCAAGATCGCGCAGCACCTGATCTATGGCGCCAGGGTCTTCCTCGTCGATGGGACGTACGGCGACGCGTTCGAGCTCACGCTCCAGGTTGCACGCGCGTATGGATGGTACAACCGCAACACGGCTTACAACCCTTACATGACCGAGGGCAAGAAGACGGCGGCATACGAGATCTGTGAGCAACTGGGATGGCAGGTGCCGGATGCCGTCTTTGTCCCGGTGGGCGACGGATGCATCTTGGGGGGTATCCATAAGGGGTTCAAGGATCTGCTTGCCCTGGGGTGGATCGACCGCCTGCCCCGTCTGATGGGCGTACAGGCGGAAGGGTCGGCCTCCCTGGCGGCGGCGTTTGCGCGCGGCCTCACGTGGGATCAGATCCGACCCATCGCGGCGGAGACGGTCGCGGACAGCATCTGTGCAAGCCTGCCTCGCGATCGCATCAAGGCGTTGGCTGCCGTGCGCGAGACGGGAGGACGCTTCCTGGTCGTCACGGATGCGGAGATTCTGGACGCCATCCCCGTGATTGCCCGGCAGACGGGGGTTTTCTGTGAGCCTGCGGCGGCTGCGGCCTATGCCGGACTGGCAAGGGCAGTAGCCGAGGGATGGGTCGATGCGCGGGAGCGGGTTGTCCTGCTCCTGACGGGGTCGGGCCTTAAGGATGTGGCCAGTGCGATGAAGACGGTGGCGCCGGCACCGGTGATCCCGGCAGATCTGGCTGCTGCTCGGGAAGCGATTGACGCCCTGGCCTTGAGAGGGGCCAGGCCTGTGCGGAACAACAGTAATGGAGAGGCATAGTTATGATTGACCTTACGCTGAACGCTTCGGGACTTGCGCACGCCGTAGAACGTGCCAGGCAGCGGGACATCATCATTCCTACCTTTGCGCAGCAGAAGGACCCGTCGTTGGTCCCGGCTGTGCTGCAGCGAGAGCTGAAGGGCATTGGGCTGTGGGATATCACACCCCGCAATCTCTTCCGTATCACGTGGAAGAATGATCCCGTCGCCTCTGGTGGAGGGTTCGGTGGCGTCAATGTCATCGAGATACCCCACGAGTTTTCCGGGGTCGACGCCCGCATCATTGCGTTGGTGGGGAAGTGGTTTCCCACGGGCGCGCATAAGGTGGGAGCTGCTTTTGGCTGCCTCGTGCCGCGCCTGGTCACCGGGCAATTCGATCCCACGTGGCAGAAGTCCGTCTGGCCATCTACGGGCAATTACTGCCGGGGCGGTGCCTACGACGCAACGATTCTGGCGTGTGATTCGATCGCGATTCTGCCCGAGGGGATGAGCCGCGAGCGTTTCGAGTGGCTGGCAGGTGTATCGGGCGAGGTGATCGCTACTCCTGGTACGGAATCCAATGTCAAGGAGATCTTCGACAAGTGCAACGAACTGAAGCGTGAGCGTGGTGATCAGGTCTTCATCTTCAACCAGTTCGATGAGTTTGGAAACTACCTCTGGCACTATGAGGTCACGGGCCACGCGATGGAGGAGGTGCTCGTCCAGGAGTTGCGTACGAATGAGCGTTTCGCGGGGATCGTCTCGAATACTGGTTCCGGTGGAACGATCGGGTGCGGCGACTATCTCAAGCAGCGCTACCCTACGAGCAAGGTCGTGGCAAGCGAGGCGCTTCAGTGTCCCACGCTCTTGCTCAACGGGTTCGGCGCGCACCGGATCGAAGGCATCGGTGACAAACACGTGCCATGGATCCACAACCTGCGCAATACCGATGTCGTCACCGCGATCGACGATGAGGCCACGATGGCGCTGATCCGGCTCTTCAACGAGCCCAAGGGGCGTGAGTATCTCAAACAGCGCGGCGTCCCCTCAGCGTTTGTGGACAGGCTGGATTTGATGGGCATTTCCAGCGTCGCCAACGTGTTGGGCGCGATCAAGACTGCCAAGTGGTTCGAGCTCACCGGTAACGATGTACTAATGACTGTCTGGACGGACTCGATGGAGCTGTATGAGAGCCGGCTGGTCGAACTCCGCGAGGCGGAAGGTGAGTACACGCTGCTGGACGCTGCTGCGGCGTTTGACCGCTATCTACTGGGTGAAGACGTGAGCAACATGGCGGAACTGACCTACCGCGACCGTAAGCGCATTCACAATCTCAAGTACTACACCTGGGTGGAACAGCAGGGCAAGAGCTACGAGGAGATTCAGGCGCAGTGGTACCAGGACGATTACTGGGCGGGATTCCAGGGCCAGGTTGAGGCCATCGATGCTCTCATTAACGAGTTCAACGAGCGGACGGGGCTGTTGGCCGCCGCCCAGTCATAGGGCACCGGCTGCTGTTGCTGCGGTTTTCCCAAGGTCCGGACGCGGTATACTATCGCCATCGACCGTCCTGCGGGCGGCCGGTGCCGCGGAGCACAGACATCACCTAGTAAGCTGAGGTTTAGAACCTATGGAGCCACAGATCTCTGTCGTAGCCCCCGTGTACAATGAGGAGGCGTTGGTCCGCGAGTTCTACGAGCGGGTGACCACGGTGATGTCCTGCCTGGGGGAGCCCTGGGAGCTGATCCTCGTCGATGACGGGAGCCGCGACCAGACCCCTGAGGAGCTGGACCGCATCCAGGCGGGTGATCCAGATCATGTGATCGTGGTTCACTTTGCCCGGAACTTTGGCCACCAACTTGCGATTACGGCCGGCATGGACTACGCCCGGGGCAACGCGGTGGTGACGATCGATTCGGATCTTCAGGACCCACCGGAGGTCATCCCCGATCTGGTGCGCCGCTGGCACGAGGGATACGAAGTCGTCTATGCCGTCAGGTCCGAGCGTGAGGGCGAGACATGGTTCAAGCTGGCGACGGCTGATCTGTTCTACCGCATCATCCAGAAGTTGACGAGCGTGACTATCCCGATGGAGGCCGGTGACTTTCGTCTCCTTGATCGCAAGGCTCTGGCCTACCTCAAAGCGATGCGGGAGCACGATCGTTTCGTGCGGGCGATGACCTCGTGGGTAGGCTTCAGTCAGACAGGCGTACCCTACCGCCGTCACGCGCGTAAGGCGGGCACCACCAAGTACACGTTGAGCAAGATGATCCGCCTGGCGATTGACGCGATTACCGGTTTCTCCGTCGTGCCGCTCAAGCTGGCCTTGTGGTCGGGCGCCGGCGCGATCGTGCTGGGCCTCCTGTTGGCTTTGATCCTGTTAGTCATCCGTCTCGGGGGGACTGCCCCGCTTGCAGGGCAGGGGATGACGGCAAGCCTGGTGCTCTTCATCGGGGGTGTACAGCTCCTCACCGTCGGTATTCTCGGTGAGTACATTGGGCGCATCTACACCGAAGTGCGCCAGCGCCCATTGTATACGGTCCGTGAGGTCAAAGGCCCTGAGGGATACCAGCCCGTACCCTGATTGGGTGGGAGGAGTGAGCCATGAGGCTATGGGAGACTTACTACACCGCGACTTCTCTCGATGACGCGGTTAAGCTGTTGGACCAATACAAGAAGCGCGCGCGGATTATCGCCGGCGGCACTGATCTGATCGTCGAGATCGAGAATGGGGCGCGAGCGCCCGAGGTCGTGGTTGACGTTACCAGGGTGGGTGGGCTGGACGCCATCCGGCAGGACCCCGATGGCACGGTGCACCTTGGCCCCACGGTAACGCATGCACAGGCAGCAGCGTCGCCGCTCCTTCAGGAGCACGCTCTGCCCCTGGCGCAGGCGTGTTGGTGGGTGGGCGCCCCGGCGTTGCGGAATCGTGGGACGGTTGTGGGTAACCTGGTGACTGCTTCGCCGGCCAATGACACGATCACGGCGTTGGTGGCGTTGGATGCTCGCTTGACGCTGCGCAGTGTGCGCGGCGACCGAACGGGGAAACTCATCGAGTTCTATGAGGGGGGGCGCCGAACGCGCATGGCCCCCGATGAGATGGTCGTCGATATCGCGATTCCGGCGCCGCCCAGCCAGAGGCAAGGGGTATACCTCAAGGTAGGATTGCGCCGGGTCCTCGCGATCGCCGTAACCAACGTGACGATCGTGTTGATTCGCGATGACACCGGCTCCATAGCAGATGCGCGGATAGCGCTGGGCAGCGTGGCCCCCACGATTGTCAGAGCCTTGGATGCCGAAGCGGCGCTCATCGGAGCAGCGTTGACCGATGCCACCATCGAAAAGGCAGCGGCGTTGGCACTGAACGCGGCCCAGCCGATCGATGATGTGCGCGGCTCGGCCTGGTACCGGCGTGAAGAGGTATCGGCTCTGGTGCGCCGTGGCCTCGAGTCGCTGCGCAGTGGCGAGGTTCGTTTGGGCCTACCCCAGCCCGATCAGATGGTGAAACTTTGGGGGCAGACACGCCGTTGGCCGCGCTTGAGCGGCCCGACGATCGCCCATCACGTGGATGGCGACGAGCCCATTCAGGCTGTCGTCAATGGGCAGAACGTCACGGTGCACGGGGCCAATGGCAAGACGCTGCTGCGCATGTTGCGTGAGGATCTCGGGCTTGTTGGCTCGAAGTCTGGTTGTGAAGAGGGGGAGTGTGGGTCGTGCACGGTATGGTTGGATGGGATTGCTGTGCTGGCGTGCATGACACCCGCACCTCGAGCACACGGCGCCTCCATCCAGACGATCGAGGGGTTGTCAACAGGGGATGAGTTGCACCCGGTGCAGCAAGCGTTCATCGACGAAGATGCGGTCCAGTGCGGTTACTGCACCCCCGGTTTCGTGATGAGCGCGGCAAAGCTGCTCGAGGAGATTCCCAACCCTGATCGTGCGCAGATCAAGGCCGCGTTGAGCGGCAACCTGTGTCGCTGCACGGGATACTACAAGATCATATCTGCGGTGGAGCAGGCTGCTCAGAAGCAGGCTGCTCAGAAGCAGGGCGCTCAGAAGTAGGCTACTCAGAAGTAGGCTACTCAGAAGTAGGGCACGCGGTCATTGGGCTCACGGGGACGAGGAGAATCTAGACGATGAGACGTACCGTACCGAAGCGCGAGTTGACGCAGGTCACGCTGTATATGCGAACCTACTACTCGCTCCTGCGCACAACGGATGCCGTGCAGATCCGGACGCTGGAGGAGACGCACATCGCCATGAAGTCATCGCTGCACCCCAACGCCGATGCTGCCGAACCGGATATGTCGGCGTTCGTGTACACGAGTCTGCGCTTGCCCAAGTGCATCCTCGGTGTGCAGAAGGTGGTCCTGGGACAGAGCCAGGAAGTGTTCCGGCGGCGCGGCTATCCGGACGTCGAGTCGTGGAACGTCGTGAGCGGTCCTGCGCGGCGTAGACGGATGTTCCACGACGGGGAGGAGACCCTGGCCGTCTACATCGCGAGTATCTCCGACATTGACGATATCGTGCCTATGTTGACGGCCTTTCAGATTGAGTGGAACAAGATGCATACGCTCATCGGCATCCAGGCGGGACTCACGGAGCGCCTGCGCTCCTGTGTGGAAGGTGGCGAATGGGACGATGCGACGTGTGAGGAGGTCCAGCGGGTCCTCCAACTTGCGCCAGATGATTGGGAGCGCCTTCAGGCCATTTGGGGTGATGATCTGCCCGACCTGTTGATGCACGTTGGTGAAGGACGCAAACGGATGTCGGTGACGCTGTTGGCAGGGTCCTACGTCGAGTACCTCCAGGCCACACAGAAGTGGTGGGACCGGGTTAATGAACGGGCACCTTTCGATCTCTCCAAACGGCCAATCTACTTCGTCTCAAGCAACACGCACAGTCTTACCAATATGGTCACCGGCTTTGCTCAACGTCACGAGGCGCGGCTGATGGATTTCGTTGCCTCTCGGGTGGACCCCGAGTTGTGCGAAGAGGCGGAGCGGATTCGACAGGGCATAGTGCCGAGCAACTGGTCAAACTTCCTGTACTACGTTCTCAAGAAGTACCTACAGACCGCTGACGGTCGGGACCTGCTGGAAGAGCGCAATGTGTTCGAGGCGAGCCACGGTGTGACTCGCATCCCCAGCCAGCACACCTTCGACCTCGAGGTGCAGATTATCGAACTGTCGAAGTTGGAGCGTGCGCAGCTGGACTCCAGACTGGTGGATGATTTGCCTTTGGAGCGATTGGCCGACACGGATGCGATCATCCTCAATATCGACTATCCACTGGGTTTTGCGGCTTACCATCTGTTGTCGCGCATTGCCGTCAACGTAGGCGAGTTGCGGGGCGCCTATGTGTTGGGGAAAGCGGCAACGCTGAGCGGACGGATCGGCGACGTCCTTGTCCCGAACGTGGTCTACGACGAGCATTCGAGCAACACCTATCTTTTCAACAATGTGTTCACTGCGCGTCACATTGCACCCTATCTCGTCTACGGTGACGTACTGGACAATCAGCGGGCAATTGCGGTACATGGCACGTTCCTCCAGAACCGAGCCTATATGGAGATGTTCTTTCGTCTGGGTTATACGGATGTGGAAATGGAGTCAGGTCCCTATCTTTCCGCACTCTATGAGTTCATCCGGCCCCGGCGGTATCCGCAGGATGAGCTGGTGAACCTCTACCCCGTCCCGTTCGAGATCGGCGTACTGCACTACGCATCGGATACGCCGATGAGCAAGGGCCGTAACCTCGGCACGCACAATCTCTCCTACTACGGTATGGATCCCACGTATGCGACGACTGTCGCGGTGTTGCGGAGGATCCTGGCACTTGAGACCAAGGTTCAGCAACGCCTGGTCGCCCATCATTCCGAGGGGTGGCAAGGAGATCTCGTATGAAGGGAAGAGCCGTGGGGAGGGCACTCCCGCGCTTTGAAGCCAAGGAGAAGGTGACCGGCGAGGCACTCTACCCGGGTGACTTCCACCGGGAAGGCGCGCTGACGATGAAGCTGCTCTATGCCGGACGTCCCCATGCGCGCGTAATCCGGGTGGACACGGCTGCAGCCCTGGCACTCCCCGGCGTTGAGGCGGTGTTCACGTCGATGGATGTGCCCATCAACGAATACGGTCTGCAGTATCCGGACCAGCCCGTTCTGTGTGGCCCCGTTGCGTCGGGTTCAGCCTGGCAGAAGGAGGGGGTCAACATTGTGCGCTTTGTGGGGGATCAGGTGGCGGCAGTTGTCGCCATTGATGAGGATACCGCGGAGCGCGCATTGGCACGGATCCACGTCGACTACGAGGACCTGCCCGCGATCACGGACCCGCGCGAGGCACTGCGGCAAGATGCCCCCGCGTTGCACCCTGACTATCCTGGCATTCCGCAACACCCGGAGTTGGTCTTCGAACACAACCTGGTGTCGCGCCACAGGATCAAGCGCGGCGATGTAGAGGCCGCGCTGTTGCGGGCTGACGTCGTGGTCGAGTCAATGTACGAGATTCCCGGGCAAGAGCACGCCTACCTGCAACCGGAGGCAGGGCTTGCTTATCTTGACGAAGAGGGTCGGATCACGGTTGTCGTTGCGGGTCAGTGGGCGCACGAGGACCAGGCCCAAATTGCCCATGCACTGGGTGTCGCGGGCGACAGCATTCGGGTGATCTACCCCGCAATTGGTGGCGCCTTCGGCGGTCGCGAGGACATGTCCGTACAGATCGTGTTGGCGCTGGCGGTGCAGCGCTTGGGAAAACCGGTGAAGATCGTGTGGAGCCGCGAGGAATCCATCCTTGGACACCACAAACGGCACCGTATGTCTGTTCGCGCACGGTGGGCAGCAGCTAAAGACGGTACGCTTCTGGCGGCAGAGTGCGATGTGATCGCCGATGCCGGCGCTTACGTCTATACGACCAACAAAGTGATGGGCAACGTCTTGCTCACGATCAACGGCGCGTACCGTATTCCCAACGTTCGAACCGAGGTGTTGGCTGCGTACACCAACAACACGCCCGGGGGGGCGTTCCGCGGATTTGGGGCGCCGCAAGGGAACTTCGTGGCCGAATCGCAGATGGACAAGCTGGCGGAAGCGTTGGACATGGATCCGGTCGAGCTACGTCTGCGAAACCTCGTTGCTGGGGAAGAGCCTATGCCCTGGGGAAAGCCACTCCCTGACGATGCCCGGGGCCTGCAACAGTGTCTGATTGCGGCAGCAGAGGCAGTAGGATGGCGGCGTGACGATGGTGGACCCCCTAGCCGTAGTGCGCTCCTCAGGAGCCGAGACGCGGCCGAGGCAGGGGACCCTCCTTATCTGAGGCGTGGCGTTGGAATCACGGTGGGTTTCAAGAACGTAGGTTATTCATTTGGCTACCGCGATAACGCCTGGGCCGGGTTGGAGCTCCACGGTTCCACCGAGATCGAACGCGTCGTGGCCTATGCCGCAAGCGCGGATGTGGGACAGGGGACGCGCACTGTGATCCGGCAGATGGTTGCCGAGGCCCTCGAAGTGCCGGTCGATCGTGTCGAACTACGTCCGGTGGATACGCTGTCGAGCAGAAGCGCTGGATCTGTCTCGGCGTCGCGGATGACCTATATGATTGGGAATGCGATCCGCGGCGTTGCGACCGCGGCGTTGCAGAAGTGGCACGATGAAGAGCACCCGGCGAAGGCCGAATATACCTATCTGGCGCCTCAGACCACACAGATCGATGGTGACACAGGTTACGGACACCCGAACTTTGCCTATGGGTATGTGGCGATCGCGGCAGAGGTCGCTGTCGATCTGCAGACGGGCCTTTGCACGTGCCCACGTATCGTCTGTGCAAACGACGTCGGTCAGGCGATCAACCCCAGATTGGTCGAGGGACAGGTCGAGGGGGGCGTGGTACAGGCGTTCGGATGGGCGACAACGGAGAACTTCATTGAGGCGAACGGCGTGCCGCTGACGCGCACGTTCAGCACCTATCTGATGCCCACGATCGAGGATATCCCGGACCGTGTGGAGACGATCCTGATTGAGAATAGCGAGCCCCATGGGCCGTGGGGCGCTCGGGGCATGGGTGAGATGCCCTTTATCGCGGTGGCTTCGGCGCTGCACAGCGCACTGCGACGGGCTACGGGCGTCTGGTATAATGCCTTCCCGTTCAACTCTGAACGGATTCTGCGCGGGCTGAAAGGTCGCGCGCCTGGTCGAGATCGCTGAGCCGGTGCTTGAGTATGCGCGGGCTGGGGCCTAACGGTCAGCAGCCCATGGGAGGACAGCCTTGAAGCGATGGTGTCTCTGTTTGCTGATCCTGGTCGCCCTGCTTGCAGGGTGCTCTGACCTGGCTCAGCTCATTCCCTCCGGCGAGACGACGGAAGAGCCGGTTGCGTGGGTGCCCCCGGAGGAGCAGACGACGTATCCGCCACAGATGTCTACCGCCGCGCGCATCCTGGCCCGCGGTGAGATCGTTGTTGGTGTGCGTTATGATCTTGAGCCCTTCTCGTACATCACGGCGGACAGCCAGCTTGCCGGTCTGGAGATCGACCTTGCGCGTGAGTTGGCTCGACGCTGGTTGGGGTCTGCCGACGCGATACGCTTTCGGCAGGTGCGCTCAGATACGGCCTACCAGTATGTGTCTGAAGGCACCGTTGACCTGGTGTTTGCAGGCCTCGCCCATACGCAAGATGCAGAAGCTCGGGCCGACTTCAGTCCAGCTTACTTTGACAACGGTATGGCGCTCCTCACCTTCCCGGATACGGGCATCCAGGGCTTGGCTGAACTCTCAGACAGGCGCGTGGGCATCCTGGGCTGGACCGCCAGCGGAGCAGCCCTTTCGGCATCCACGGTCTCCACGCCCACCGTCACCACCTATGATCACTACTTCGATGTCGTTGCGGGGCTGCGGATGCGCGAGGTTGATGCCTACGCCGACCAGTATCACAGGCTAGAGCGTGCGCGCCGGACGATCGCGGGCACTACGATTGTCGGAAAGTGGACCAGCGAACCGGTCGCCATGATCTTTCGTCAGGACGATCCCTTCCTCTACAACCTCGTGCAGTTGACGTTCCGGGATATGGCTGCCGATGGTACGCGGGACGCGCTCTTTGCACGGTGGTTGCCAGGAACCTCACCCTCCTCATTGCCCGCGCTTCCGGGTAGTGCTGCCCCTCCTCAGTTAGCCGAGGCACCCCAGCAGGTCAGTACGCTCGACGTCGTAGCTCGGGTGCGTGACCGTAAGGTGTTGGCAGTGGGGTACTTTCCGGATCTTTGGCCCTACACTGCCGACCGTGCTGATGGCGTTCCGACCGGGTTCGTCTTGCGTTTGGTCGAGCGCATGGCCGAGCTCTGGTTGGGGAGTACATCTTCGGTGTCCTTCGTACCGGTGTCCGATGCACAGGATGCGCGCAATCGGCTCGATCGTGGTGATGTCGATCTACTGGCCGGAAACTGGGTGCATACGCGCGATGCTGAGCTGGGGAACGATTTCTCTATCCCTTTCCTTGACGACGGCGTGAGCATTATGTCACTCGCAGCATCGTCGTTCACCGAACTGGGCCAGTTGAGCGGACAGCCCGTTGGTGTGGTTGCGGGAAGCGCAGCCGAGGTGGCGGTACCGGCGCTGTCGCAGGGTACAGGGCTATCGGCCGTCGGCTATCCCAGTTTCGCGGATGCTTTGGCAGCGCTGCAGTCCGGCGAGGTCGTTGCGCTCCTGACCGAGCGGCAGCCGGCACTCGAGGTCCATTTCCGGGAGACGGGTTTTGCAGTCTCAGACCGCCGGTTCACGACCCGTCCAGTGGCGTTTGTGTTGCCCGAAGGTGACTCCGATTTCCGTGATCTGGTGAGCCTCACCCTCATGGCGCTCGAGGCGCAGGGGATCTACCAGGAGCTGTACAGTCTCTGGTTTGACGATGCTGTGCCGCAGTTGCAGTCGCTGCCGGGACACGCCGCGACGTCGCTATCCGTGGGGCAGTAACCGCCTAGGGGGCTGTCGGACGTCTCGCCTTTCCGGTCCGTTGTGGTAAAATGGGCTGATGAACCAGGTACGAGTGCCCCCGGAGGAACTGCGTCGCCCCATGGGGCCTTTGGCCTGTGTCACTACGGGGTTTGAGGTTGTCGCTCGGGCTCCTTGGCTCGCTGCTCTCCCCTTGTTGCTTGATCTCTTTTTGTGGTTGGGACCTCGGCTTTCCATTGCGCCGATTCTCCAGGACATCAAGGCCTTGTTCATCCAGTTAGGCTCGATGAGCGAGGCAGTTCCGGATGTGGGAGACGCCTACCTGATACTGAGCCAAATCCTGGACGAGCTGAGCACGAACTTCAACCTGCTTTCGCTGCTCAATCCGGCACCACTGTTGGGCGTGCCTGTGCTGATGCCGACGCGTATGACGGTACTCAATCCGTTGGGAGATCAGCGCGCGATAGAGATCGCCTCTTTTTCAATCATGATGCTTGGTGTTCTGGTGTTGGGGCTGGTAAGCCTGGGGTTGACGGCTGCTTATCTTGCTCCAATCGGACGCCGCGTGATCGCGGAGACCGAATCACCGTTGCCTGGGCCGACCACAATCCTGACGTTGTGGGGCGAGTTTCTCAAGGTGGGTATCCTGATCCTGGGCGCCTTGCTCGCGTTCGCCACGGCGTTGTCATTCCTTGCCACTCTGATCGGACTCTTCAGTCTCACGTTGGCAGGATTGGTGATGACACTCGCCTCGTCCGCTGTCCTGTTCATCGCTGTTCACCTTGTCTTCACGATTCCCGGGATCGTGCAGTTGCGCAAGGGAATCTTCACTGCGCTCAGGGAGAGCTTGTTACTCACCCGGAGCGATTTTCTGCACGTGGTCTTCCTGCTGGGGCTGGTGCTGGTCATCTCGCAGGGTCTGCGCGTCGTTTGGACACTTCCCAACCCAGATTCCTGGTCGACGATCGTGGGACTTGCCGGACACGCCTTCGTGAGTACGGCGCTGACGGCAGCCCTGTTGGTCTTCTATCAGGAGCGACTGCAGTATCTCGAGGTGATGAAGCAAATCTACGCGACCCGGCTCAAGAAGGCCAACGCTCATCCTGCGGTTGGCGAGTAAGCGCTGGTGTTGGTTTCACCCCTTGTGTGGGGTGCGTGAGGCACACTTAACAGACGATGGCAACGAAAAATAACACCCCTACCAAGTATGATGCGTCGACCATCCAGGTTCTGGAGGGACTCGAAGCAGTGCGTCGCCGCCCTGGCATGTACGTGGGCGGTACCGACATCCACGCGCTTCACCACCTGATCTACGAGGTCGTGGATAACTCGATAGACGAGGCCCTTGCTGAGGCGTGCGATCATATCCGTGTCGTGATTGAGCCGGATCTGACCGTATCGGTGGCTGACAATGGACGCGGCATCCCCGTGGGCATACACCCCGAAAAGGGCGTGTCGGCGCTTACCCTTGTACTGAGTACCCTGCATGCTGGCGGTAAGTTCGACGGTGGCGGCTATAAGGTGTCGGGAGGCTTGCACGGCGTCGGCGTCTCCGCCGTCAATGCGCTGTCGGAGTGGTTGGAGGCGACTGTCAGGTCAGACGACGGGAAGGTCTATCGCCAACGCTTCGAACGTGGGAAGCCGGTCACCGGGGTTGAGGTCGTTGGGTCGTGCGATCCGGCTGATACGGGAACCACAGTGTCCTTTCGCTTCGACCCCACAGTCTTCACGGAGCCGGATCTGGCGTATAACTTCGAGACGCTGGCACAGCGTTTCCGTGAGATGGCCTTCGTGACCCGTGGGGTGATGATTGACCTAATCGACCGCCGCGTAGTCCCAGAGCGTCGGATGTCTTTCTACTTCGAGGGCGGTATCCGGTCGTTCGTCAAATACCTTGACCGACATCGCCAGGCATTGCACGAGCCCCTGTATCTGGAGAAAGAGGTCGACGGCGTCATCGTGGAGGTGGCGTTCCAGTATAGCGACAGTTTCAACGAGACGATGCTCTGTTTCGCCAACACGATTAACACGATCGATGGCGGCTCTCACCTGACCGGATTCCGTTCGGCGATCACGCGTGCGATCAACGATGCGGGGCGGAAGCTGTCGGTTCTGCGCGACGCTGATGCTAACCTCAGTGGTGAAGATGTCCGTGAGGGACTGACCGCCGTCATCAGCGTGAAGGTGGCCGAACCGCAGTTTGAGAGCCAGACCAAGGTGAAGTTGATGAATCCTGAGGTCCGGTTTGCTGTCGAGACGGCGACTAGCGATGCTGTCAACGCTTTCTTTGAGACCGACCCGAAGGCCGCTCGCCGCATCGTCGAGAAGGGCTTGACGGCGCTGAAGGCGCGGGCGGCAGCGCGCAAGGCCCGGGATCTTGTCATTCGCAAGAGCGCGCTGGAGAGCATGACGCTGCCGGGGAAGCTGGCGGATTGTTCCAGTCGCGACCCCCGCACTAGTGAGATCTTCATTGTCGAGGGCGATTCAGCTGGTGGGTCGGCAAAGCAAGGGCGCGATCGCCAGTTTCAGGCGATCTTGCCCTTGCGGGGCAAGATCCTCAACACTGAGCGGGCCGGGCTCAACAAGATTCTGAGCAACCGTGAGATCCAGGCCATTATCTCGGCCCTGGGCTGTGGCATTGGCGACCAGTTCAGTGTCGAGAACCTGCGCTATGACCGTGTGATCATTATGACAGATGCGGACGTGGATGGCGCGCACATCACGACACTGCTCTTGACGTTCTTTTTCCGCTATATGGTCCAACTGATCGAGACAGGGCATCTCTACATCGCCCAGCCGCCACTCTATCTGGTCAAAGCCGGGCGTGAGGAGCAGTATGTCTACGCAGAGAGTGACCTGGCTCGAACGCTACGTGAGCTTGAGGGGCGGAAGGTCTCGATGCAGCGGTATAAGGGTCTCGGTGAGATGAATCCGGTGCAGTTGTGGGAGACGACAATGGATCCCAGTACGCGAACCCTGCGACGCGTACGGATTGAGGATGCAGCAGAGGCGGATCGTGTCTTCGATATGTTGATGGGAAGTGCCGTTCCGCCCCGGCGGAAGTTCATTCAGTCACATGCACAAGAGGTGCAGAACCTCGACGTCTAGTGCGGCGACGTCGCCCGATGGCCCTCGCGGCTTCCCGATTTTGCATATTGGGCTTAAGGCTTACAATGGGATGAGATGTCGTGCTGCTTCAGCGTTGATATGGAGCAGCGGGGCAGGTGTTGTTGGGTAGCCAAAGTACTCAAACGAAAGGAAGATCAGATATGACGAAGCTTGTAGCAGTGGAAGGTATCGGACCCGTCTACGCACAGAAGCTCACCGACGCGGGTGTCACGTCGTTGGAGAACCTTCTGGAGCGCGGAGCAACTCCGCAGGGCCGCAAGGAGCTCGCGGAGGCGACTGACATCAGCGGCACGATGATTCTGGAGTGGGTCAACCGCGCAGACCTTTTCCGGGTCAAGGGTATTGGCGAGGAATACTCTGACCTTTTGGAAGCTGCGGGTGTGGACACAGTGCCGGAGTTGGCACAGCGCAATGGCGCGAACCTCTATGCAAAGCTGCAGGAGGTCAACGAGGCCAAGAAGCTGGTGCGGCGCCTGCCAACGCAGTCACAGGTTGAAGGGTGGGTTGCTGCAGCCAAGGAACTCCCCCGGAAGGTCAGCTACTAGCTGTCGCGCCACTCCTCCCGGTGAGGAGATCGTAACAGAGAGACGGTATCAGCGGAGGCGCGGGAAGGTTTTTCCCGCGCCTCTCTTGTTGTGGGTGTCGGTCTACTCTTCCTCTTGCGGCGTGGCTGCGGGCGCGTCAGTGCCGACTTTCTCGACGACGATCGTGCCGCGAGTCAGTAGCGCGGCAATCGCTCCAAGCGCTGCTAACTGGGGTGCCGCAATTGTGCCGACGACGCCCCAGGTGAGGGGGATATCTACCAGAGGTCGGCCCTCTTCGTTCTTGATGACGACGCGGCGGACGTTGCCGTGCCGCAGTAACTCTTTGACTTTGGTGATGAGCCTCTCCCCGCTGACGCGGAACTCCTCTGTGCGGACTGACTGGTCACTCATGTTAGCTCCTTTCACAGATACAGGCTTACCTTATTGTACAACAGAAATGCATCAAGCGACCGTGTCTCGACCGGGCCGCGGGTCGCGTTTGAATGCAGAGGTAAGATTCGCGTTTTCCGCAACATCTAGAGGATAGAGTGAAGGTATCTACCTCGTCCCCACAGCTGGTACCCGCCAACCGCTGTAGGGCATCCTTCACATCAAACCGGGCTCTCGCAAGGGAGCCCGGCCCCTTGTGCGAGCATACCTCTACCTGCTCATATCGGCAGGGGCTCGCACGCGCCCGGGTCGCTGATCGATGGCCGCTGTGAGGTGCGCCCCGAAGAGCGTGATCGATGCACTGATGTAGATCCAGAGTAACAGGACGACGACACTGGCCAGCGATCCGTAGACGAGGCGATAGTTGGCCAATCCGCTGCTGAGAAACCACGTAAAGCCAGCCTTGGCGATCTCCCAGGCGATTGCCGCAATACCTCCGCCCCAAAGTCCTGCGCGCCACGTCACGCTGCTGGTAGGGACCCAGCGGTAGAGTGAGAGGAACAGCAGCGCGCTGAAAAGCAGGGGAACGAGGCGAGAGACGACGATGGACCAGACAAACGATTCGACCATCTGGAGACGGGGGTCTGGCAGTTCTAGCCTGGGGATGATACTCGCGATGGCTGATGATGCGAGGGACAGCAGCAGCAAGAGCACCAGCACACCGATCATGCTAAAGGCGACAAGCCGCTTGTGCACATAGCCACGGCGATGGTTGTTGGGCCACGCCAGATTGATGTGGTGGTCGAGAATGGTGAAGGCGCCGGAGGCAGACCAGAGTGTGCCTACCAGGCTAACCAGCCCGACGGCACCACGGAGGTCGAGCACTGTCTTCAAGTTGTTCGTGATCAGGTCCTGAGAGACCGGGATAGCCTGGGTAATGAACCCAACTGCTTGCGCGAATGCTTGCTCGCTGTTGAGATCCAGAACGTAGGTCGCCACAGTGACGAGGATGAGCAAGAGGGGAAAGAGTGAGAAGAAGACGTAGTAGGCCATTCCAGCCGCGGCCTGGGATGCCTGGCACTCTCCGTACCGTTCGACCGCAGCCCGGAGTATGCCCAGAACCCCCTGGCTCCAAGCATTCGCCCGGTGGTAGAGCTCGCGTAGCCTCTGATAGTGTGGATCGAACACGCTCAACTCCGGGCGCCCTCATTGCGAAGCGCATCCCTTAGCTCAGGAGCACTGCCTGCGCATTATCTCATTGGCCTCGCGGGGGTCAAGGCTGTAGCGTTGACCTGCAGGAGTTTGTGCTAGACTAGGGTCACTCAAACGAGACTCAGCATCTCCCTTCCACAAGGAGGTATACGGCCATGGCCGCCAACAGCTCTCGCCTTCAGCCGGCACAGCTCTACCGCAAAACCGATCTTTCGGAGATGGGCTTTGACACCACCAACGACCTTCCTGACCTTGATGAGGTGATCGGACAACCGCGTGCCGTGGATGCGATTCGATTTGGCATCGGGATCAAGAGTGAGGGCTTCAACATCTTCGCAGCTGGCCCTGAGGGCTTGGACAAGCAAGGTCTCATTCGCCTGCACTTCGAGTCGCGTGCGAGCGACGAACCGGTACCGTCTGACTGGTGTTACGTACACAATTTTGTCGAGGAACACCGTCCCGTCGCCATCGAACTCCCCGCAGGTCAGGGCGTTACTTTCCGCAAGGAGATGGAAGGCCTTGTCGCGGAGGCGCGTGGGGCACTCGCAGCTACCTTCGAGAGTGAGGAGTACCAGTCACGTCGCCAGTCCGTCACTGAGGGGTTCCACGATCGCCAGTCCGATGCCTTCGAGTTACTGCAGCAACGTGCCCGCGCCGAGGGCCTGGCGCTGATCCGCACGCCCGGTGGTGTAGCCGTGGCGCCCGTGCGCGATGGCGAAGTGCTCTCGCCTGAAGAGATCCAGAAGCTACCAGAGGAGACGCAGAAGGCGCTCCAGGAGCAAATCGAACGCATCCAACAGGAACTCCAGCGGATCCTGGGTCAGATGCCTGGTTGGCAGCGCGAGCTGCGCACCCAGATCGACGAGTTGAATCGGGAGATGGCCGGGCTGGCGATTGAGGGGCTCATCGACGAGGTGCGGCGCGCGCACGCTGACCATGAAGAGGTACTGGCCTATTTGGATGCGGTCCGTGAGGATATCGTGCGCAACGCCGAGCAGTTCCTGCCGCAGTCGGAGGGCTCTGCTCCCGAGATCGTGGGGGCGATGCAGCGGCAGTCACAGGCGCAGTCTACGCAGCGGTATGTGGTCAATGTGCTGATCGATCATTCGGGAACCAAAGGTGCGCCGGTGATCTACGAGGACAACCCCACGTACCAGAATCTGCTGGGACGCATCGAGCACCGGGCACAGATGGGTGCCCTGATGACGGATTTCACGTTGATCAAGGCCGGGGCTCTGCACAGGGCCAATGGCGGTTACCTGATCGTCGATGCTGACAAGCTTCTGATGCAGCCGCAGGCCTGGGAGGGCCTCAAACGCGCTCTACGTAGCCAGCGGATCGGTGTAGAACCCCTGGGCCAACATCTCGGCCTTATCAGCACCGTTTCCCTGGAGCCCGAGCCCATCCCGCTGCGGGTCAAGGTGGCGCTGATCGGCGATGCACGGCTTTATCACACGCTCTGGGCGCTGGACTCGGATTTTGCCGAGCTCTTCAAGGTGGCGGCTGACTTTGGGGAGATCGTGCCAAGAGATGACGAGACCCAAACGCTTTACGCACGCCTGGTTGCTACGATTGCCCGGCGCGAGGGCATGCTTCCCTTCGATCGTGGTGCCGTGGAGCGGCTGCTGGAGCGCAGTGCGCGCACGGTGGGTGATGCCGAGAAGCTGTCGGCGCAGACCAGGGAGCTCACTGACCTGATGCTGGAAGCAGACTACTGGGCGCGGGAGCCAGGGGATACAGTGGTCAGTGCTGCCGCTGTGCAGCGGGCGATCGATGCCCAGGTCCACCGTGTTGACCGCGTCAGGGAGCGCGTTCACGAGGCAATCCTGCGTGACACGGTCCTCATCGCTACCGACGGTGCGGAGGTCGGGCAGATCAACGGGCTCTCCGTTGCGATGCTGGGCAATTTCGCCTTCGGACAACCCTCGCGAATCACCGCACGCATCAATGCGGGTAAGGGTCAGGTCGTTGACATTGAGCGTGAGGTCGACCTGGGGGGGCCGTTGCATTCGAAGGGGGTGCTCATCCTGACGAGTTACCTGTCCGGACGCTATGCCGTGGAAACGCCGCTGTCGTTATCGGCCAGTCTGGTCTTTGAACAATCCTACGGTGGCGTGGATGGTGACAGCGCCTCCTCCGCCGAGTTGTATGCTCTGTTGTCGGCGATCTCGGGTGTGCCCATCAAGCAATCGTATGCGGTGACCGGGTCGATCAGCCAAAAGGGCGAAGTCCAGGCGATCGGTGGCGTCAACGAGAAGATCGAAGGTTTCTTCGACATCTGCCGGGCGCGTGGGCTGACCGGCGAGCAGGGGGTACTGATCCCTTCCGCCAACGTCAAGCACCTGATGCTTCGGCAGGATGTTGTGGAAGCCGTAACGCAAGAGCGATTCCACATTTACGCTGTTGAGCACGTCGATGAGGGTATCGCGATACTGACCGGTGTGCCTGCCGGTGAACCGGATGCGGAGGGCGCCTACCCCGAGGGAACGGTGAACCAGCGAGTGCAAGCACGACTCAAGGCGCTGGCAGAGAGAGAAGTGTCGGGCAAGTCGGCCAGGGAGGAGAAGGGTGAATGAGAACAAGGGATCGCTGGTGACGATTAGGCGTATCGTCGTCGCGGTCGACGCATCGCCACACAGCCAGGCGGCGCTCGAAGCCGCGATCGATATGGCGTCGCGCTTTGAGGCCGAGCTGCTGGCGCTATTTGTGGAGGATATCGATGTGCTGCGAGCAGCGGAGTTGCCGTTTGCTCATGAAGTCGGCGAGCACTCTGCATTGCGGCGCAAGGTGGAGCTTTCCGGGATAGAGCGGAATTTGAGAGCCCGGTCGCGGCGTATCGAGGAGGCGTTTCAGACGCTGGCCCGTCAGGGCTCCATCCGTGGTCGGTTCCGCGTGGCGCGGGGCAATGTCAGGACGGAGATTCAGAGCGCGGCACAGGATGCGGATGTCTTGATCGTAGGGCGGGCCGGCTGGTCGCCGGTGCGTCGCAGACGATTGGGGTCAACGGCGCGCGCAGCGTGCAGTGGTGATGCACCAGGCGTGACCGTGATTCTACGCGAGGGTGAACGCATTGTGGCGCCCGTGCTTGTTGTCTATGATGGATCAGCGCTGGGCGACCACGCGCTGGACATCTCGGCGGCTCTCGTCGAGCGGCTGGGGCATCCGCTGACCGTGCTCTTGCTTGCGGATCGATCGGCTCAGATAGAGGCATTGAGAGAGCGCGCGACAGCGCACCTTCACCTGTACGGCGTGATCCGACGATACCTTGTCTTGGTTGCGCCTTCGGTCTCAGCGATAGGTGAAGCAGTTAGAGGGTTTGGAGCGGGCACCCTCGTTCTGCCGGCCAAACTCGCTTCGTTCAACGGTGAGGTTACGCTCGGCCTTATTGAGGCCGTCGAGCTACCGGTCCTACTGGTCCGGTAGCTCGACGGGATGTGAAGTGCAGGGTCTGGACCACTGTCGTGCTGTGCTGTCGCGTTCAGTGGTGTCGAGTCGATGCCTAGGCCATGCCGTTCTCTGCTGGCGCTGTCCACTCGCGCCAGGCGAGCGTCCACAGCGTTGAGAAGTAGGCCGCAATAGCCCCTTGTGCTAACAGCAGGACAGGCCACAGCACGCAGCATAGGGTCATCATCACAGCAGGCCCAATGGTAACCAACCCCAGGGCTATGCTGATCCCGATTTGGATCAGGAAGAGGACGATGGCAGGCCCGATATTGCTGCTCAGGATCTTCCATCCTCGCTTGTAGGAGTCGATCACGCCGAGGTCTTCCAGTACGCAGGCCCGCTCCGCGAAGGTGCGCAATAGGCCCAAGGCAATCGCAATGGGGGCTACGATACAGATCAGGCCACCGATGATCGCCATCGCCCCGGCGCCGAAGGGAGCCCAGTTGGTGTCGAAGAACCGCGTCAGGCCCAACGAGAAGCCGCCAACACCAAGTGCAAAGATGAGCAGGATCAGCCCAGGAATACCCGGCAAGATGCTGATCCCCAGAAGTCGCCAACCCTTTGCCAAGCCCGCTGAGAACGCTTGTGAGAAGCTCGAAACGCCCCCGTCAACTATGGTGTTCACACCGGCAATCAGGCCACCGCGTGCCAGGGTCGAAATCACCCAGATGCCCAGTCCAATGACGATAGCCAGGACGATGCCGATCACCAGCAGCGCACCGCCTACAGCGATCGGGAAGCCCCACTCACGGAGGATTCGCTGCAACTCCGGGATCTGAGGAAGCTCTTCGAAGTCTCGCGGCATTGGCTGGTCAAAGTGAAAGTCGCTGTCATTGAATTGGTATCTGGTTCCTGTTCCTGACGTGTTCCCTCCATTGGTGAGTGCGACAAGCACGCCCAGCAGAATCAGGAACTTGTTTGCCCAGATAATATCCCACGCCCGTCTGAGTAACTGCCCGTAATCAAGCTTCACCGTGTACCTCCAGTTCCGGAAAATCGGCGCACACCTATTACGTCGCTATGTGGCCCCTAGTTGCGCGATGACGCCGCGCAGGACGCCCGCTGATCGCTCGAGGGCGTCTTGTTCCTCAGACGTCAGCGTAGCCAACATGACGCGGTCGATACCATTCTGGGACACGACGCACGGCACGCTGAGACTGACATCATGGAGACCGTATTCCCCCTCGAGAGGCAATGAAACGGTCAACACGCTGTGCTCGTTTCGGAGGATCGCGGCAACGATGCGCGTCAGTGCCAGTCCGACCGCGTAGTACGTGGCGCCCTTGTAACCGATGATGTGGTAGGCGGAATCCCGCACGGCTTGCTCGATCCGGGCGCGCTCTGCCAGCCAGTTCGAACACCGACCACACAATACACAGAAGCGATCCATGCCTACCCCGGCAACGTGTGTCATCGACCAGGCGGCAAACTCGCTGTCACCGTGCTCTCCGAGGATGTAGGCATGAACGTTGTGCACATCAACGTTACAGTGTTCGCTGAGCAGGTAGCGGAATCTGGCACTATCCAAAACGGTACCCGAGCCGATGACGCGGCCTCGGGGCCAGCCGGAACGATGGTACGCTGCGTGGGTAAGGATATCGACGGGGTTGCTAACGATCAGGACGATCGCGCTGGAGTCCTGCGCTACCATCTCATCGACAATGCTCTCGATGATGCGGACGTTGCGCTGCAGGAGCGCAAGTCGTGATTCGCCCGGCTTCTGACTGGCGCCCGCGGTGACAACGACCACGCGTGCATCAGCATAGTCATGGTGGTCGCCGGTATGGATGTCGACGGCGGGGAAGAAGAAGCGGCCGTGGCTCAAGTCCAGCACCTGGCCTTCCGCTAACTCGGCGTTGAGGTCGATCAGGGCAATCTCGTCAGCAACGCCGCTCTGAGCCAGCGCGTAGGCAAACGTTGCGCCGACGTGACCTGCGCCAACGATGGTGACTTTACGTGCATGCCAGTTCCTGTTTTCCATAGTCGATCTTCCTATCTGAAGGGTGGGTTCGAGCAGCTGCGTTACGCGACGACGGGCGCTGGCGAGCGCCTAACCGCTCATGCCAATGCCGGCAACGGGCGTATTGCAATCCGGGCAGTTCCCTTCTGCTGTGATGCGGTTTGTCACGATCGTATAGCCGCTGCGTTGAATCAGGCGTGCTCCGCAGGAATGACACATTGTGTCGGCGTTCTGTCGCGAGTTGCCCGCATACACGTAGCGCAACCCGGCTTCCCTGGCGATCTCGGTTGCTCGCGCTATGGTGGACTCGGGTGTTGGTGCGTGCGTGTGCATCCTGTACGCCGGGAAGAAGCGGCTTAGATGCCATGGCGTATCAGGCCCAAGGTCATCTGCGATGAACTGCGCGGCTTCCTTCAGTTCATCCGGGTTGTCGTTCAGGCCGGGGATGATCAAGGTTGTGACTTCGACCCAAATCCCCAGGCGCTTCATCAGCTTCAGGCTGTCCAGCACAGGTTGCAGCCTTGCCCCGATATGACGCCGGTATGTGGCGTCGCGAAATGCTTTCAGATCCACATTGGCTGCGTCAAGATAGGGATGGAGCAACTCCAGCATCTGCGCAGTCATGTACCCATTGGTCACGTAGATATTCCCGATGGCCGCGGCCCGGGCCAACCGCGCCACATCGTACGTCGTCTCGAAGTAAACGGTGGGCTCGGTGTAGGTGTAGGCAATGCTCACACAGCGGTTCTGGCGCGCAGCGGCGACGACCTCCGCCGGCGAAGTGCTCTCGCCAAGGATCACGTGCTGGTCACGCGGCATCTGGGAGATGTCGAAGTTCTGGCACCATTCGCAGCGGAAGTTGCAGCCTGCGGTCGCAATCGAGTAGGAGCGCGAGCCGGGATGGTAGTGGAAGAGGGGTTTTTTCTCAATGGGATCGACGTGGTGCGCGATCAGTTCGCCATAGACGAGGGTATAGAGAAGGCCGCCCTGGTTCTCACGGACCTGGCAAATGCCGCGGCTGTCTGGCGCGATGGTACACTCGTGTGCACAGAGGTGGCAACATACGTGCCCATCCGGCAAGGACTCATAAAGCATGGCTTCTTTCATCACCAATCTCCGATTTGACAGTGCCCGATCGCATTCTCAACCCAGGATGTTGGCGCTACGACCCTGGTCTCCGATGTCGGACTGCAACTGCAACCAGCGCACGATATCGCGGCGCCGCACCACTCCTTCCAGATAGTCGTCAATGACGACTGGCAATTGATGCACATCGTGTTCGGCCAAGGCGTTGAGGGCGACGCTGGCATCGGTATCCGGGTCGAGCGTCACCAGGCGCTGCAGCGGCGTCATAATCTCACTCACTGATGTGATCTCCCAAAGGTCGCGCGTAACGCGGCGAACATCGTCCAACGTGACGATGCCGACAAGATGGCCGGCGTCAACCACTGGGAACCCGTGATCGTCGGACTGCATCATCGTGTGGTGGACGAGATCCGCGACAGACCGATTCGGGGCGACTGTGGGAGGGTCGCGACGCATCACGCTGGATACCGGGACCTCCTCCAGCGCTTCACGGATGATCATCTGCTGATAGCTTTGCGTGGCGGCGTTTCGCAAGAACCACCCGATGAATGCCAGCCACAGACCATTGACCAGCCCTTGGCCCAGCATCGGTATTCGCAGGCCAAAGGCACTGGCGATGCCCGCAATGATCAGGACCCATGATACACCGCGCCCGACCCACGATGCTATGCGGGTAGCCAGTCGCAGCTTTCCCGTCAGTGCCCAGAGGGCAGCCCGGAGGACGCGACCGCCATCAAGCGGGAAACCCGGTATGAGGTTGAAGAAGCCCAGGGCTACGTTTACAGAGCCTAGCCATGCCAGAATCGTCGTGGCCGGTCCCAAGTCTCCCATAGTCTGTGCAATGGACCCGATGATGGCGTTGCGCGGGCCGCCGACGAGGCGCGTGATCAACAACAGGCCCCCTCCGATGACCAAGCTCGTGACCGGCCCGAGGATCGCCATCACGAACTCGCTGCCAGGTGAGTCAGGCTCTCGCTGGAGATTGGATACGCCGCCGAAGAGGTGCAGACGGATGCTGTGGACGGGGATGCCGCGGGATCTGGCGACGAGGGAGTGTGCTAACTCATGGGCGAGTACCGATACGAAGAACAGGAGTGCCACCAACGCGGCTATGAGCCATCTCAGGACACCGCCCCAGTCTACGTGCACCTGGCCCAACACCGTTGCCCAGTTCCACGCGATCAGGAGGAAGATCACCAGCCAACTTCCGTCGATGCGGATCTCGATCCCGAAGATCTTTCCCAGAGCAAGGCCACTGCGCATCTGTACCTCCCTCAGTGCCTTCAGGACAGGATCATCGGCCCGACAGCCAGCGACGTCTGTGCCCCCGAGGGGAGCAACGTCCGACCAAGTTCGTCGCCGTCGGTGTGTGGACAGCCATCCTTCTAACTTCGCGCACACCCATACCAGGGCTCATCCTCAGTATAGTACGGCCTCCGTCCGGGACAACTCTACCGGCGCTGGGCTCGGTTGCTGAATTGGGTATAGTAAGCCCATTGGAAGTTGGACACTGATTGCCGAACGTGGAGGTATGGGGATGAGCTGTGGCTACGTTGGAAGGATCCTGCATGTCGACCTGACGGCGCGTGCGTTGACGGTTGAGGAACCCGGCGAGACCTTCTACCGCCAGTATATGGGGGGAAGCGCGATGGGCGCCTACTATCTGCTACGCCATACCCCGGCAGGGGCAGATCCATTGGGCCCGGCAAACACGCTGAGTTTGATGGTAGGTCCGATGACAGGTGCGCCGATTTCGGGTCAGTCGCGGGTCGCAGCAGTGGCCAAGTCACCGGTGAGTGGGCTTGCTGACGAATCAGCTGCTGGGGGCTTCTGGCCGGCTGAACTGAAGTTTGCCGGGTTTGACGGCATCGTGATCCACGGGCGAGCGTCTGCGCCTGTTTACCTGTGGGTGCACGACGGTGAGGCCGAGCTCCGTGATGCACACCACCTTACCGGTCGTTTCACGGGTGATGTCGAAGACGCGCTGCGCGAGGAGCTGGGTGAGCGTCGCCTGCACGTGTTACAGTGCGGACCCGCGGCTGAGCGGGGGGTGCGCTATGGCGCGTTGGTGAATGGCCTCAGTCGGGTGAACGGCCGTGGCGGCATGGGCACGGTGATGGCTTCCAAGAACCTTAAGGCCATCGCCGTTCGAGGGCATGGGCGCCCTGAGGTGGCGGATAGTGATGCCTTGCGCGCATTGGCGCGCTGGGGCGCTGAGCATGTGGATCAGTCGGGCGTTGCCGGTTTCAAGCGCCTTGGCACGGCCGCGCTAGTCTTGTCCCAGTCCCTGGCCGGGGGCCTGCCGACGCACAACTGGTCGAGTGGCTCGTTTGATGGCGCCGAAGCCATCAGTGGCGAGCGCATGCGGGAGACGATCCTCAAGGCCGATGATACCTGTTACGCTTGTGTCGTGCGCTGCAAACGCGTGGTGGAAGTGAATGAGGGGCCATATCCGGTCGATCCGCGCTATGGTGGACCCGAGTACGAGTCCATTGCAACGCTGGGCTCCTATTGTGGTGTTTCGGACCTCAAGGCAGTCGCCCATGCGAACCAACTCTGCAATATGTATGGGATGGACACGATTGCCTGTGGTGCGACGATCGCATGGGCGATGGACTGCTTCGAGCGGGGTTTGCTCACTGCGGCGGACACAGATGGGATCGTGCTGCGCTTTGGCGATGCCGAGGCTATGGTGAAGATGGTGGAGATGATCGGAGAGCGCAAGGGTTTTGGGAAGCTGCTGGGCGAAGGATCGGCAGCGGCAGCAGAAGCCCTGGGCGTTGGACAGGACCTGGTGGTCGCGGTAAAGGGGCGCGAGTTGCCTGCGCACATGCCACAGGCTAAGCGGACGATGGCGTTGCTCTATGCCGTGAACCCGGGTGGCGCCGACCATACAGTCTGCGAGCACGACCCGGCGTATATGCGCTTCCCGGCGGGAATGGCCGAGCTTGGGTTGCTTGACCCACAACCTTCGAGTGTGCTGAACCCCGAGATGGTGCGGTTTTCCGTCTACTCCCAACAGATCATCAGTTGCGTCGATGCAGTCTGCGTCTGCAAGTTCGTCTACGGCCCGGCATGGCAGCTTTACGGTCTCGACCAGTGGGTCGAAGCGTTGCGTGCCATTACGGGCTGGAACGTGAGTCTCTGGGAGATGATGAAGGTCGGCGAACGGCGCATCAACTTGCTGCGTGCGTTCAATGCAAGGGCGGGAGTGGGGGCCGAGGCCGATACGTTGCCTCACAAGCTCACGGTACCGCTGACGGGCGGCCCCACCGATGGTGTTGCTGTAACGCAGGAGGAATTCGAGGCAGCCAAACGGCTTTACTACCAGATGGTGGGCTGGGATGAGAACGGCATGCCCACAGATGCCAAGCTGTATGAGCTGGGCCTGGGATGGGTGGCGGAAGCCAGCCAGGTCTAGCTGCCCTGCGTCGATAGGGTGGCCAACACCTGCCTCAGTCTGTCGCGTTGCTCCGGAGCGAGTGGCCCCACGGGGCCGCGCGTTGGGCCGACCGGGATGCCGATGAGGTCGAGGGCCTCTTTCACCACGACCGGGAAGGTCCCCAGACTGAAGGCGTCGCGAAGTGGGGCGAGGCGCCTCTGTGCGTCGAGGGCCTCGTCCAGTTTCCCCTCGGAAAACAGGTTGTAGATCGCCACAACCAGGCGAGGCGCTGCATTGGCGGTTGCCGTGATCGAGCCTTTGGCACCGTGGACGAGCCCCGCGAGGATCAGGGTATCCCGCCCAAGAAGCACGGAGAAGTCGTCGCTCGTTGTAGCCAAATATGCCATCGTCAGTGAAAGATCGCCGCTGGAGTCCTTGACCCCGACGATGTTGGGATGGCGCGCCAGCCGCGCTACCAGAGCTGGTGACAGGTTCAGTCCACCGGTCCGCCCGGGATTGCTGTAGAGAATCACGGGCAGCGGGGTCGCGTCGGCGATGGCCATGTAGTGGCGATAGAGCTCTTCCTGGGTCGGGCTGATGAAATAGGGTGTGATCACGGATACCGCACTGACCCCTGCCTGTTCTGCCAGCCGGTTGAGCTTGATGACTTCCGCAGTGGTGATGGCGCCGGTGCCTGCGTAGACTGGCACACGCCCGGCGGTCTCTTCCACAACGGCGGCCCAGATAGCCTGCCGCTCGCTCGGGGTAAGGGCATAGAACTCTCCCTGACTGCCTGTGGGGAACAGCCCGTGGACGCCACCTGCGATGAGATGGCGCGTCAGTCTGCGAAGGGCGTCGATATCCAGGCTCTCATCGTCCTTGAAGGGCGTGACCATAGCAGGAATGATCCCGTGCACGGCGAAGGCAGTATCTCGAGTGTCCATTCTCTCTTCCTTTTCGGTGTTTCTGGGTCGTGCCGCTCTAGTGCACTGGCGTGCTGTTGTGACCATTCTACAGCGGCAATGGCAGGTGCCAATCAGCGTTATCCGACTGCCCTCCATTGGGCAAGCAGCGCTTCCGGTGTATGATGCGGCCCAGAAGTGCCTGGAGAGCCATGCCTGTTGCTTGCGGTGGACCTTTGATCGCGCCACAGGGCTGGTGTGCCTCTGTGCTAACTATCGAGCCCTGAGGAGGGTGCAATGGGTGAGTTCGTTGTGCAGTTTCTCGTCTTCATCCTGCTCTTCACGTTGCTGACCTACGCTGCCGGGCGGTTCATCTCCCGCTATGTCCAGCGGCATATCACTGGACGGCTTGAGGCCATCGACCAGATCGTGAATCAAGAGACTGTCCCGGAGGCATGGCTGAGCCCGTATCGCAAGCGGGCGTCCAGGTTGGTAGGCGCTGGTGCCAACGACCGTCAGATTAGGGCGCTTTCGGGCATCGCGCGCAAGCGCTGCCTTGCCAACATCCAGGACCTCATCCGGTACGCTGGAGGGTTCGGACTGTCGGATAATGAGACGACCAAGCGCTACATGCTCGGAGAGCTGAAGCGTCAGGAGCTCCGGTGGCAGGATGAGGCCGAATGGCATGCCCTCGTTGATCTGACCCAACCGCCCCAGCCAGCGGGCGCCAAGGCCACACCTGAAGTTGACGAACCGGCCTCCTGACCGCTTGGGAGGTGCCGAGAGGGGGGATCTATGGATGAAATCCGGCTAAAGGAAGCGGAGGTCACGTCCGTATCAATCATTCAGAACGCGATCGATGCGTTGGGTGAGGAAGGTGGGCGCGTCGTCTTACCGGCCATGGACCTGGTCGTGGATCGCGGCATCGAGATGCGGTCCAATGTCTCTCTGGTGGGGCAAGGCAGTGAGACGGTGCTGCATCAGGCGCCTGGTCGCATCTACCCTCTGTCAGGTTACCACAACTACGGCATGCTCGACGTACCGCTGATGTACACCGACGGCCTGGAGCCGGGAATGACCGTAGCCATCCGCGACAACCGGCACGGTGGGTTCTTTGAGACCTTTGCCAGGATCACGTGGGTGGAGGGTTCCTGGGTGGGCATCGATCGGGGTCTGCATTCCGATTATCACGCGGACGAGGATCCAGTGTTGGTCACCGCCTTTCCCATGATCTACGGGTTGGGCGTGGAGAATGTGTCGGTTGCCAGCATTACGCTCGATGGCCATCGAGAGAACCAGCCGACAGGCATTGGGGCGTGCCGTGGCGCTGCTGTCTACTTCCTGCAGAGCCACGGGTTGCGGATCGCCAACGTTGTAGCTGTGAACTTCGCCGGTGAAGGGATCGGTTACCAGATGTGCAGCCAGGTTGATCTTCGGGAATGCCGGGCTACGGGGAACGCAGGTAATGGGTTTCACCCCGGGGCGGGCAGCACGGGATCGAGTTACGAAGGATGTACGGCGGAGAGAAATGGGGCCGCTGGGTTCTTCTTCTGTGTTCGCGCCAACCATATCTCGGTGCGGGGCTGTACGTTCGCAGAGAATATGGGCGCCGGGATCTCGGTGGGTACCCGCGACAACAACAATCTGATCGATGGATGCACGATTCGCGCCAATGCAGGGCCGGGCATTCTGTTCCGTGAGACAAGGCGCCCGGTTGAGGTTCGGTCATGCCGCGTCCGTCACTGTGATGTCGAGGCGAATGCGCATGCCCATGGCGCCGGGCAGATCGTGATCGAGGGTGATGCGCGTGACCTGGCTCTGGAGGACAACAAAATCGTGGGGGCAGCGGAGCGCGAGCGCGCCGGCATCTACGTGGCGCCGTCTGCGGCCTCCATCTGGTTGGCACAGAACGATATCCGTGGTTGTTTCCCCTCCGTAGTGGCAGATGATGTCTCCCTGGCGCCCACGGACCCTGTTACTGAGTGTGGCTTTGAGACGGTGACGCTGTCGCATTACCGGCATCTGGGACGATAGCGTTGCTGATCGGTGCCAAGGGGAGGAGACGCGGATGGAATCGCGCCCTTTACGGGTCCGGTTGACTCCCCTCAGTTAGGTCCCTTTCGACTTGATCCGGAGGAGCGAATGTCCTACAAAGATGGCTGGGCGGCGATCAACCTCGATATGCCACCACGGGTGCCGCATACGGAATACTCCGTCACCGAGCACTGGGGTGTGATCAAAGCTGTCACGGGACTGGACATCCACCCGGGTAGTCCAGCGGAGCTCAAACGGCGTGGCGCTCTGGCACTGATGGAGGCGTGGAACTTCGATTTTCGCTGGTCCACGCTGATCAGTGATGGTGAGGTCGCAGCGTGCTCCACGGATATGGGTCACTCAGAGTATGCCGAGGGCGGTGTCGACCGGCGCGACACCATCTCCTGCCCATTCAAGACGCCTGAGGAGGTGCTCGCCTTCGATCCGTGGGAGGTCTACGGTCCTCGCGATGAGGCTGAGCTCGTTCGCAGGTTCGAGGCGAGCTACCAACAACAGCGTGCTGAGACCCCCGATCAGGTCACGATGACGGGCGTGTACATCACGGTGATCTCGGGGCTGATCGCGATCTTCGGTTGGGAGATGCTGTTGCTGGCCGCGGGCGTTGACCCCCGGCGCTTTGGTGAGGTGGCGAATCGCTATGCTTCCTGGATCCAGCAGTATTACGATGCCCTTGGCAAGGCAGACGTTCCGGTCGTGATGGTCCACGATGACATTGTCTGGAGCGCAGGCCCCTTCATCTCGCCCAAGTGGTACCGTACCTATGTCTTCCCGAACTACAAGAAGCTCTTTGCACCGTTGCACGATGCGGGCAAGAAGATCATGTTCACGTCGGACGGCGACTACACGGGCTTTATCGATGATCTCGCCGGGTGTGGTGTTCACGGGTTCATCCTGGAGCCGTGGACCGATATGCAACGGATCGCCGATGCCTATGGAAAGACGCACGTTTTCATCGGCAATGCCGATACGCGTATTTTGCTTCGCGGCAGGAAGGATGAGATTCGGGCGGAGGTGGAGCGGTGCATGGCGATCGGAAAGCAGTATCCGGGATTCTTCCTTGCAGTGGGCAATCACATCCCCGCCAACACGCCTGTGGAAAGCGTGCTCTACTACAATGACGTCTACGCTGAACTCAGCGCGCGTTAAGCAGGCGCAGGCCCCCAGGTCCGCTATTGCCGGCTTGATCAGTGCTGGAGACGCAGCCGATGAGCCTGATGTCGTCGTACTGAACCGTCTGGGCGAGCATTTCGCTGCGGGCTATTTTGAGCTTCCCGGCGCGAGCCCTATGCGGCGTTGGTCGCGAGCTGTGCGACGCCGTTTTGAGAGACGCCATCTCATGCCCTACGATGGCGGGGCGCTCTATCCGGGTGGTCCACGCATCCAGGGTGCACCGGTGGAGAACCGCATCGTCGAGCCTTCGTACTCTTTCACCTGGACCGTCAATACCGGCGCCTTGCGTGCCGCGCGCATCTCTGCAGGACGTGACGAGGCGGTGGCGCTGGACCATCTGGAGACCGTACTGGGCGGCCTGTCGGAAAGGGTCAATGTATGGGACTCGCTGCATACGGTCGGAGGGCGCGGCTACACGCACAGCATCCCCAATTACGGGCGGGTTCTGCGCGAGGGGTTGGATGCTCACGCTGCCCGTATCACCGCAGGTCTCGAGTCCGCCCATGCCCGGGCCTGCGCTCCAGCCGCTGTTTCCGACGAGATCGACGTCTACCTTGGACTCCAGGATGTGTTGGCCGGCATCCGCTGCTGGCACGATCGGATCCTGGCGATGTTGGCGGGGTGGACCTCTCCCGATCCGGAGGCGTGCCAGCGCCGGGACAGGTTGATGACGGCGCTGCGCCAGGTACCCTTCCACCCTGCGCGCACCTTCTATGAGGCCCTGGTCGCCTACAACTTCGTCTTCTACCTCGACGACTGTGACAATCCCGGGCGTCTCGATCGCGAGCTCGATCCGTTCTATACGCAGGATGTGGCCAATGGAACGGTGACGCGCGACGAGGCCCTGGACATGCTCCGCGCGTTCACCGCTAACGTCTGCGCCAACGATTCATGGAGTGCCGCCATCGGTGGCACGCTTCCTGATGGGCGACCCGCATACAATGAGGTCACCCGTCTCTGCATCGAGGCCGTGCACCATCGCCATCGTCCTTCGTACGAGCTCGGGGTACGCCCGGATATGCCCGATGATGTTTGGGAGGTCGCCTTGGATGCTGTGGCTACCGGTTGTGGTCAGCCAGCTTTCTATAATGATGGCGGGTACCGCGCCGGGTTGCGTGAGGCGCAGCTCGGCGTGCGAGAGGAGGATCTCGTTCTGTGGAACGGGGGTGGTTGCACCGAGACGATGATCCACGGATGCTCGAATGTGGGGTCGTTGGATGCGGGTATCCATCTGCCGCTGGTCCTCGAAACAACCCTTAAGGCGCATCTGGCGAGCACACCAGCTATGGAGGATCTGCTGGAGGCGTTCAAGGCGGACTTGGGCGCGGTGATAGGCGAGATCACCAGCGGCGTGAGTCGTCTGCAGGCGGCAAAGGCGGCCTTCGTACCCCAGCCGATGCGGAGTCTGCTGATCGATGACTGCATCGACCGTGGAATGGAGTTCAATGCGGGCGGCGCCAGATACAACTGGAGTGTGATCAACGTCGCCGGGTTGGCGAATGTCGTTGACTCGCTGTCGGCAATCCGAGAAGCCGTCTTTGAGCAGCGTATTCTGTCAGGCGATGCATTGTTGGCGGCGCTAGCACGCGATTTCGACGGCGACGAGCCCCTCAGGCAGCGTCTGTGCCATTGTCCGAGGTTCGGGAACGATATCGCCGAGGTCGACGCCCTTGCTGCGGAGCTCGCCCACTTCGTATTCAGTGAGTTTCGACGCTACGTCCCGTGGCGTGGTGGGCGGTTCCTGCCTTCGTGCATCATGTTCACCACCTATGCGGATGAGGGTGCCCGGGTGGGGGCGACGCCCGATGGGCGCCGCGCCGGCGAGCCGCTGGCTGATTCGATCGGTCCGGTTGCCGGACGCGATACCCACGGCCCCACGGCGATGATCAACAGCATCACACGCTTGCCGCTGCAGTTAGCTACGGGGACCCCGGTGCTGAACGTGCGCTTCAATCAGGCGTTGCTGACGTCCTCCAAAGGGCGGGACTCCATCCGTGATTTGATCTCGACCTATTTCGACCGGGGCGGCATGCAGATCCAGGTGACTGCGGTGGATCGTGAGGTGTTGGCGGATGCGTTGGTGCATCCGGAGAGGCATGAGGACCTGATTGTGCGGGTAGGGGGGTTCTCGGCCTACTACAACAGCCTGTCACCCGCGCTCAAACAGTCGATCCTCGAACGTACGGAACACAGCGTCTAGCGCAAGGGAGTGATCGTGGAAGGTAGCCTATTGGGCTAGCAGCTCCTCCATAAGGGCACTCACCTGTTGCGCTGCCCGATCCCACGAGAAGCGCGTCAGGTTGGCAAACCCCCGGTCCACCAGGCGCTGCCGTAGCGCTGTATCCTCCAGCAACGTGCGCAGACCCCGGGCTATGGCACCCGTGTCCTCAGGATCGACCAGCAGTCCTCCCTCCCCAGCGACCTCGGGCAGGCTCGAGGTGGTGCCCGTGAGCAGCGGGGTGCCGCACGCCTGGGCCTCCAGAATCGGGAAGCCGAAACCCTCGTAGAGGGAGGGATAGGCAAAGAGGCGGGCGCCGGAGATGAGCGCCGCCTTGTCCTCAGGGGCGATATAGCCGGGGAAGCGCACACGGTCGCTGAGGTTCAGCGCCCTGGCGCTGGCGACGATCGGCTCGGCGAGCCAGCCGGTCGGCCCGGCGAGGATCAGGGTGAGTTGGGAATAGTCCAGCGCGATGGCGCTGAAGGCTTCGATGAGCCGGGCGAGGTTCTTGCGGGGCTGGATGCGGCCCAGGAAGAGGATGTACTCCCCAGGTATGCCGTACCGGCGCCGTACCTGTTCGAGTGCCACAGGATCCCGAACAGGGGCCAGATCGGGCTCGTACCCCGGGTAGAGGACCGTGATCTTCTCCGTGGGGGTTCCGTAGGCCTCGACGATGGTCTGGCGTGTTGCCGTGGAGTCTGCCAGGATGTGCGTTGCCGTCTGGACGTTCCATCGCGTGCTCAGCTCGAGATAACGGCGTTGCCGGGCAGGGTGTGCTTCGGGGAAAGCGCGGTAGCCCATGTCATGCACCGTAACGAGAGTGCGTCGTGGACGGAACAGCGGCAGCACGTGGGCTGGCACGAACAGCAGGTCCGGTGGCGCGCAGAGCATCTCCCACGACAGACGCACGTGTGTCCAGAGCCGTGGAAAGGGGATGACGCGGTCCTCGGCGCCCGACCAGGGCAGCGCTGCGTCGCTGGGTTGGGTGTGTTGGGCGAGCGACTCGCGGAGATACAGGCGGACGGTGTGGCGCTCGCGCAGTAGGGGAACCAGCGCACGGATGAGATGGTAGGAGTAGGCCTCTGTTCCGGTCGGCGCACGACTCAGAGCGCGACTGGCATCGATGCCGATTACGGCGGCAGAAGCGTTGGGGGCCACCACGTACCCCGCTAGCCCTCTACGGGACTACGGTCTCGATCAATGGGACAGGGGCGAGGATGAGGACGAAGATGAGCACCAGTATCCACCCCAGGCGTCTGCGCTTTGGGTCAAGCGGCGTCACATCGTTCAGGGGCTGTGGGTGACGCGCTCCCATCAACAGGCCCAGACCACCCCACACCAGCCAGGTCGTACCTGCCTGGTTTCCGACAAACGTGAGGAGCAGTCCCCACGCGAAGATCACGCCGACGAAGGCGCGTGCCAGTGACCACGCTTTTCGGCCCCACATCGCATAGGCCACGTGCCCTCCATCGAATTGGCCGATGGGAAATAGGTTGAGCGCGGTGACCAGGAGCCCGGCCCACGCGGCAAAGGCAATCGAGCCCCCCGCGCTGGGTGGGGAAAGCCAGACGTCCTCCCCGGTCTGCCGATCAGGCAAGATACGACCAAAAACCGCGTACTTTGCCGCCAGGTAGAGGATCGAGTTGCCCTCCTGGGTCACGGCTGTGGGTTCCCCAGCGGGGAGCCCCATCAGCTCCTGCGGTGTCCCGGTTGTAGAGAAGATGAGCCCAAGGACAAGGAGCGGCACCGCGACCACCAATCCCCCCAGCGGCCCGGCAATCCCGATGTCGAACAACGCCTTACGGCTCCGCATCGGTCCCCGTTGTACGATGACGGCTCCCATTGTGCCAAGGATACTCAGCGGGAGGGGGACGAAATAGGGCAAGCTTGTCGGCGATCCGTAGCGACGTCCCACGAAGTAATGGCTGAACTCGTGCGCGGTCAGAATGCCCATGATCGTAACCGCAAAAGGCCAGCCGCGCCAGATTTCCAGAGGATGGGCGATCACGTCGACATTTTCGCGGAGGGCCCCCAGAAAGAGGACCGACAGCACGGTGAGCACGAAGAGCAGGACGTTGACCCAGGCCTTGCCAACCCGACCATCGACGACGACAGGCACTGCGCGGACGACATACAGTCCGTCTTCCTGGGTAAGGATGGGCGTGTAGCCGAGGCGGTGGAACCGCTCGACCATCGCGTCGAAGAGCGAATCCTGATCTCCTGAAGCCAGGCGTCCACCAAAGCGGACCATCGGGCGCTCCTTGTTGTCCAGGAGCGTGATGTCTTCAACGGTGAAGAGGCCGACGAGCGCTGTCTGGAGTTGGCGGGTGACGGTCGTGTCCGGATCTGGTAGGTAGCTTCCCGTTGACATAGCGGCAGTATAGCACAGAGCCTCTGGGAAACCAGAGGCTCTGTGTTGGTGATGCGAATGAGGTGCGAAACCGACTACTTGACCTCGACCTTGGCGCCAGCCTCTTCGAGCTTGGCCTTGGCATTCTCGGCGACTTCCTTGCCCACTGCCTCCAAGACGTTGGCGGGTGCGCTCTCGACCAGGTCCTTGGCTTCCTTCAGCCCGAGGTTGGTGAGCTCACGGACGACCTTGATGACATTGATCTTCTTGGGCCCAAAGTCGGCGAGTGTGACGGTGAACTCAGTCTGCTCCTCGACTTCCTCGACCTCAGCCGCAGCGGTGGGCATAGCGCCCATCATTGCGACGGGGGCGGCCGCGCTCACGCCCAGCTTGGTCTCAAGCGCCTTGACCAGTTCCGATGCCTCGATCAGCGTAAGCGCGCTGATTTCCTCTACCAGTTTCTCCAGATCTGCCATTGTTGTGAAACCTCCCTTTTTGTTTCGTGACCCCACTCCTATCGAGGGGCGCATCACGATGAATTACCGGCTCAGAAAGCGGTCTATCTGAATGGGCCTGCCCCACCAGGGGGCTGTGCCCAATGCCTTCTAGGCAGCGGCCTCTGCTGTATCGGCGGATGCGCTACCAGCGCCTTCCAGCTTATCGACATAGGCCTTGACGACGTTAAGCACCTGGCGGATACCGCCGGCGACCACGCCCACAACCTGCGACGCAGGCGCGTTGATGGCGCGTAGGACCTGGGCGAGCAGCTCCTCACGGGAAGGCAGTGTAGCGACCATTGTCGCCTCAGCCGCACCGAAGAGGCGCCCTTCGATCATTCCGCCCTTGACGACGAATCGATTCTCCTCGAATCCCTGGGCGACCTCGCGGAACATCTTAGCGATCGTGGGTACGTCCTTGTGACAGAACGCAACGATCGTCGGGCCGGTCAGGAGTTCCTTGGGGGCGGTGACCCCTTTCTCCTCAAGCAGCAGTTCGAACAAGGTGTTCGTCACGACGAACATCTCGGCGTCCTGTTCACGAGTTCTGCGGCGGAGATCCTGCAGCTGCGCTACGTTCAACGCAGTATACTCAGCCATCATAAACCCGCTGCTCTTTGCCATTTGCTGGCGATACACATCCAGCAACTCTTCTTTACGAGCGCGTGAAATAGCCAATCTTCTTCACCTCCTTGTCAGATGCTCTATCTGCCTTGCTTTGACTTTCAGGCTGCCGTGGGCGCAAAAAAGAGTCCTTGCGCCTTCCGACGCAAGGACTCAGGAGAGCAGGTCAAGGCACGCGATGTGCGCGAGACGCTGAAAGTTTCCCCGGATCCTGCCTCGGCGGGCATGATTAAGCACTTGCGTACAAAGCACTACGCGCGTGCGCCAGCTGTCTTCGGCGGATAGGTACAGATTATACTACAAATGCGTCACTTGTCAGGCAGATTCCATCGCCAGTGCTTCGACTGGATCTACTTTAACGCCAGGACCCATAGTGGGGGCCAATGTTACGCGGCGGATGAACAGGCCCTTGGCCGCAGCCGGACGCGCTCGACGAATGGTGCTCATGACAGCTGCCATATTGCCAGTGAGTTGCTCATCAGAGAAGCTCACCTTGCCAATGGGGCAGTGGATGTTGCCGCTCCGGTCGAGGCGATACTCAACGCGACCCGCTTTGGCCTCATCGACGACACGCGCCACATCATCGTCCGGGACGACGGTGCCCGTCTTGGGCGTGGGCATCAGGCCACGGGGGCCCAGGACACGGCCCAGGCGACCAACGTGACGCATCATATCCGGGACGGCGATGGCGACGTCAAAGTCGGTCCAACCACCGAGGATCCTCTGGATGCCCTCATCGTCGCTGATGATGTAGTCTGCGCCTGCTTCCTGTGCTGCGCGCGCGGCCTCGCCGGCTGCAAACACCAGGACACGCACGGACCTACCCAGTCCATTGGGAAGTCGAACGACGCCACGGATGGCCTGGTCTGCACGGCGCGGATCCAACGAGGTACGCAGGTGCAACTCAACGGTACCATCGAAGGTGGAGTAGCTGACGGCCTTGACCAGTTCTACAGCATCCTTGACGTTGTAGATACGCTTGTCATCGACCTTGCTTGCGGCTGCCGCGTACTTCTTTCCTACTTTTCCCATGTTGAGCTCCTTGTGGTCCTAACGGGTTGCCCCTCCCACTGAATTCGAGAGGAGTTCGAGAGTTCAGTCTCGGACTCGGATCCCCATACTGCGAGCGGTGCCCATGACTTGCAGCTCAGCACCCTCGATGTCGATCGCATTAAGGTCACGCATCTTGGTCTCAGCGATCTCGCGCAACTGCTGCTTGGTGATCGTGCCAACCTTATCACGGTTGGGTTCTGACGATCCCTTGGGCACACCCGCCGCCTTGCGCAATAGGTCTGCGGTTGGAGGTGTCCCGAGCTCGAAGGTGAACGACGAGTCCTGATAGATCGTGATCTCTGCTGGGATGATATTCCCCGCCAGGTGCGCAGTCCGGGCGTTATATTCCTTGCAGAAGCCCATCAGGTTGATGCCGTGCTGAGCCAGTGCCGGGCCAATGGGCGGCGCTGGATTTGCCTTACCGGCATTGATCTGCAACTTCACAACTGCCTTTACCTTTTTCTTTGCCATATCCTCAACACTCCCTGGATCTGGGCCACCTCAGGTCTCACGCACCAAGCGACGCGTGTAACCTACCCAGTGGTTACCAATTTCGCTACTGATAGCTATGCTTTCTCAACCTGGAGGAAGTCAAGTTCCACCGGTGTCTCGCGCCCAAAGAAAGAGACAAGGACACGAACTTTCGTCCGCTCCTCATCGATGTCATCCACCACGCCGATGAAGTCGGCAAACGGCCCTTCGACAATGCGCACTTTCTGCGAGCGCTTGAACGTCGCACGCACCTCGGGAGCCGTCGATTCCATCCGACGTAAGATTCGCTGCACGGCTTCAGCGCGCAACGGGGTGGGGTTATTGCCCATACCGACGAAACCTGTGACGCCGGGCGTATTACGTACGACGTACCAGGAGTCATCGGATAGTTTCATTTGGACCATGAGGTAGCCGGGATAGAGGCAGCGTTCCACCGTGCGGCGCTTGCCATCCTTGAGCTCAATCTCCTCGACCGTGGGCACGACGACCTGGAAAATCCAGTCCTGCATACCCATAGACTCGATGCGTTGCTCAAGGTTGTGTCGCACCTTGTGTTCGTAGCCCGAGTAGCAGTGTACGATGAACCAGGCGCGTTCGTCGGTCTGCTCCTTAACCTCTTCGTCGGCGAAGGGGTCCGGAAGCACGCCGACTTCCTCCGAGCCATCCTCGAACTCAAGCGACGGAAGGGCCTCAACGGTATCTTCCGCCTCTTCCTCGGACTCATCGGATGGCGCAGCTACACCATCAAGCCCAAGTCGTTCGAAGATCGCGTCTGGCGACAGCTCGAGGGTCGGCAAGGGACCGATGGCATCCTCAGTCTCCTCAAAGACTGGCTCTTCGATCTCTTCTTCGTCAGAATACTCTTCAGGTAGCAAGGATCTTAGACCTCTTCGCCTTGACCAACCAGATAGACCGCGCCAATTAGCGCCACGGCGACGACCACCCCAAGGATGATGAAGATGACCTGGCCAGTCACGACCCTACCAAGCAACCAACCGAAGAAGAAGTCCAGGACGCCCAAGAAGATGGCCATACTGAACGTGACAGCCAGGACGATCTTGGTCATTGACCATCCCTGCTCGAGGGTCGGCCAACGCACCTTGCGCAGTTCCGCCCGCGTAGAGCGGAAATACGCGACGATCGCATTCTCTTTCTTTTCCTTCGTATTGGTCACGGAAGCCTCCGGATCAGCCTCAACCTATACCACTGGGCTTACAGTTCAAGACACCGCCCTATAGGGCGGTGTCTTGTTCATCAGGCAGGCGAGGCAGGAATTGAACCCGCAACCTACGGTTTTGGAGACCGTTGCTCTGCCAATTGAGCTACTCGCCTATGTTTGCCCTGTCGCCAAAGGCGCAATCTCAGCCGCCTTGAGCCCATGATCAGATTTGAACTGATGACCCCTTTCTTACCAAGAAAGTGCTCTACCGACTGAGCTACATGGGCAAACTGGTGGGCAGTGAGGGACTCGAACCCCCGAAGGCGTTACGCCAGCGGATTTACAGTCCGCCTCCTTTGCCGCTCGGATCAACTGCCCGCACAAGCCGACGGTGGGAATCGAACCCACAACCCTCCGCTTACAAGGCGGATGCTCAGCCGTTGAGCTACGTCGGCGCAGCGCTATTGTAGCACAACCGACCTTCGGGTCAAGGATTCAGCCCTTACCGCAGCGGAGGGTAGTATACACGATTCAAGGTCTTTGTCAACAGAGCCTTCACCGTCACCATGGTGCTCCGGGGTTAGCCAAATCGCCTCCCATGCGTGGCTCGCCTGTCGAGCAGGGTCTCCAATTGCTGTGGCGTTGTCGCGTTGACCGGATCATACTTGATGCCGGGGTAGTGAGCTTCGAAGAAGGCTTTGAGATCGTCGGGCCAGAGGTGGGGGTTGACGACGGTGACGGCGCGCTCATCGAGCCCGGGGCCGTAGGCGGCATCGTCGGCGCTGAAGCCGATTGTGACCTTGAACGTCTCCCAGTACCGGCGGCACGCTGTGATCCAGCTCCAGGTTGCGTTCTGGGGGAGGAGCAGATAGTGCCGGCTATAGGCCGTCCGGGGCTGCGTTGCCGGCGCTTCCTTGGAAGGGGATGGAGGGGGCTCGGGAGGTGGCGTCGGTGTCGGCGTTGGCTCGGGGGCCGTGGGTCCAGGGGAGACGCGCTCGGAGGGCCAGGTCGGGTCCTCCGTCGCCTTCAGGGATACCGCGTGGGCGACCAGGGCTGGCAGGAATCGGCCATAGTCGAAGTTGTCCCACGACCCCGCGCTTCCCAGCGTGAAGAGGTGCGCACCGACGACGTAGTAGTCCTCGCGCAGTCGGGCATCATACCAGCGCATCTGCTCGATCCACTCTTGCTGTGATAGCAGCGGCAAATCCTTGGCGACGTTCGCTTCGGTCAGGAAGAGTGGGATCACCTCGTCGCGTGGTATGAGGAAGTCCTCATACCACCACCGGTAGCGACATGCCAATGGCCCTCGGTTGGGGAAGGCCGGGCGCCCGGGAAGGGGCTCACCGTACCAGCAGTCCATAGGATCGGCATACTCGTGGAGCGAGAGGGCGTGGCCTCCGGCCTTGGCTTGCCCGAAGACGCCCGTCTCAACGACAGCCTTCATCTCGTCCCATTCGGGAACGCCCATGCTATAGGAGAAGAGCGCCAGATGGTAGCCCTCCCTGCCGGCAATGTCCATGCAGTGCATCATGAATTCGGCAAGCTGCCGGTGGCCATCGGGCCCGATCGGATCCTGTTCGTTTATAATCTCCCAGTAATCCACGTAGTCGCGGTGTTGCTCCCACCGGGGTAGGAGCGTGCTCATCACCTTCTGCGCGCTCTTCTTGAGGTCCCCCGTCAGTTCTGGGCCCTCGACATTGACGCGAGGATCGGTCCCGCGCATGAAGCGCCCTACCGTCACGATCTCGGGATCGAGATCCTTGACGTCCTTGAGCCACCCGATGGACACCACCGCCTTGACGGTGGGGACGTGTGTACCCGCGGCGAGCAGTTGGCGGATAACTGCTGGTGTCTCGCCTGGCATGATGGCGTGAATCCCTAACTTGCTCGGCATCGGTGGTCCAATCCTTTCAAGTATCGCGAGAAGGCACTGCGACTACGTCAGATCCTCGGCCCAGTAGTACTGGTCGTACAGATGCAAGAGGTTCCGTGGGTTGTCCGCGAGCAGCCTGTCAAACGTGACCTCTTCGATCTCACGGGGATGGCCTGGTGCTGCTGGATGGTACGCGGCCTCACTTGCCGCTCTCTTTGATGTGAAGGCGATCCACTGCCCCAGATCATCGCGGAAGGCATAGAGCGTCCCGTGCGGTGTGACCGGCATCTGGGTCCGTTCCTCACGAAAGGGCCGTAGGCGTGTTTCGGTTGCCCCGTGCTCCTCCAGAAAAGCAAGCCATGCTTGTTTCATGCGCTCAGCAACTTCCGGATAAGCATCGATCACGTTGTGTTCCTGCGCCGGGTCGTCTGTCACGTGGTAGAGCTCGGCAGGCAACCCTGCGGGCATACAGATGAACGCCCATTCGTCGTCGGTAACGGTGCCGGGCTCCACCGCCCGGTCGGATCCCACCCAGCCGTCGAAAGCAGCGCCTCCCAGCGTCTCTGCGCCCTGGGGGTAGCGGTTCGAAAAGGCATAGGCGTGCCCTCCTGCTTCCCCCCTGACCAGAGGCCAGAACGACGCTCCCCCCACGTGATCGGGCACAGGTAACTCCATGAACTCCAGGATGGAGGGCAGAAGGTCGGGAGGCTGGACGATGCCTGCGACGTGGGTGCCGGCTCCAGCTTCGTCAGGAGGGCGGACGAGGAGGGGAATCCGCGTGGTCGGCTCATAGAGTCTGCCCATTTCAGCCCCGGGTTTGCCATGCAGATCATGTTCACCGAAGAGATGACCGTGGTCTGTGGTCCAGATGATCAAAGTGTTATCAAACAGGCCCAACCGCTCGGCCATATTCAGGAAGTAGCCCACCCACCGGTCCACGAGTGTGACGCAGCCAGCATAGAGGGCCCTGACGTTCTGCTGCTCTGTTGCGGTCATATAGGTCGGTCGGCCGTACTGGGGATAGTTGATCTGATCTCCGCAGTAATCCGGGGCTGCATAGCGTTCGTAGTCGTACCAAGGACTATCGAAGGGTTCGTGAGGGTCCCACATATCGATGTAGAGGAAGAAACGCTCGTGGTTGTAGTTGGTCTCCAGCCACTCGATCGCCTGGGACATGGTACGTGCCACAGGGAATTGTTGCTCATGGCGCCGGTCGAAGTGGTTGCGCAGATAGCCATCAAGGCTCTTGGGGGACTTGATCTTGTGCGGTTGCGCCGGGAAGCGGATAGGCAGATCCGGGTTGGTGATCCATGGGTCGCCCTTTTGCCCATGGGCAAAGTCAATGCCACGGAACCCGCGTGTGTAGTTGTAGTCGTGCATCCCAAGCATGGGTGTATCCCAAATCATCTGGGTATGCACGCCAGCCCGGCTGAGGATCTGGGCCATGGTCACGTCTTCCTGGCGCAGGGGCTCCCATCCGCGGGTGGGGAAGCCGTACCGTCCTACCGCTACATCCCACCGGTTGGGTACGGTGGGGTATGAGGCAATGTAGTATTGGTCAAAAGCGATGGCTTGATCTGCGAAGGCGTCCAGATTGGGCGTCTCGATCCAGTCATTGCCGTAGCAGCCCAGGTAGTCCCGGCGAAATGTGTCGTTGACGATCAGGATGACGTTCATCGGGTTGTGCCCAGCCACTCACGCATCTTGGCGACGTACTGCGGGAAGGCGACCTCGGGTTCGAGCAGGTTGGGTATCCAGCGCTTCTCCCATTCCAGGATCGCGTACCCTTTGTAGCCTCCGGCAACCAATAGGTCGAGCATCTCCTTGAGGGGAACATCGCCTTCGCCAAGGAGGACGTACTGGTGCCCGCCGTCCGACGTCGGCGTCGAGTCCTTGACGTGCGTGCTGACCGTGAAGGGGCCGAGGTTGGCGTACGTGAGTGCCGCTGGCTCGCCGTTGGTGCGGTAGGGATGGTGCAGGTCCCACAGCACTCGCACGCGTGGATGGGCTGCCTCGCGCATCAGCCGGGCAAAGACGGTGGAGTCCGTCCAGTCGTCGTGGGTCTCGAGCGCCAGGGTGACGCCGTAGCCCTCGGCCTCATCGCCGATCGTGCGCAGGTTCTCGACGACAATCGGCAGGATGCTCTCGACGGTGTGCCCCTCCGGTACACGACCCCCGTAGACACGTAGGACCGGCGCACCAAGCTCAGCCGCGAGGGCCAGATTGCGCCGGGTCTCGTCGAAGTTGCGCTGCAGATCCTCAGCGTCGACCACGGCATAGCGGGCGGATGTCGCGATACCCGAGACGGCGAGCCCGTGGTCCGCGATGAGGCGTTTGGTCGCTGCCAGGTCAGTGGTGAACTCGGTACTCAAGGTGATGTCGAGGGTATCGAGCAGGCCGCGGAAGTCGATGGCATCGTAGCCCATCGCGGCGGCATTCTCGACGATCTGGCGTAGCGTCCACCCGGGACATCCCAATGTGGTAAACGAGAGCGGTAGCATCGTGCCTCCTTGTGCGAGAAAGCGATAGGGCGAGAGAGCGTGAATCCAGAATCGAGAACCCAGAATCCAGAGTCAAGAGTCAAGAAGTGAGGGCGGAGTGTAGACGTCGATGGCGGCGGTGGGGGCGTCGATACTCTCCAGCCAATGGATGAGGCTGACGTGCAGGTCGTGGGCTATGTCCGGGTGGTCGGCGAGGACGTTGGACTCGGTGTAGGGGTCGGCCTCGAGGTCGAAGAGCTCAGGGGTGCTGTCGGGCCCAATGGGCGCATAGGCCCACTTTTCGGAATAGACAACGGGTGTTACGGCTGTGGGTAACACGGTGTCGCCCTGGTTGCGCAGAAAACAGCCACAGGTTGCCGTCTCGCGCAGGGGTTCCTGAGCCTGGCCCCGCAAGCTCTGGGCAAAGGAGCGCCCGTGGAACGGCAGGGGAGGCTCGACGTCCAGCCCGTTGAGCTCGACCAACGTGGGTAGGATATCGACTGGCTGTGCCAGGAGGTCGACCTCGCTTCCGCCCTGCAATCCCGGTGCCGCGATGAGGAACGGGATGTGCGCGACCTCCGGGTAGAGCGGCCACCGCCGCCCGTCGCCGTCATTGATATTGCTCTTTCCCGTGCGGTTGTGCTCGCCCAGGCTCATACCGTGGTCGGTGGTGAAGATGACGATGGTGCTGTCCCAGAGATCGAGGTCGCCCAGTTTCTGGAAGATGCGCCCGACCCAGCGGTCGACCAGCTCGGCCTCGGCGCAGTAATGCGCCCGCAAGTTGCGCAGCTCCGCAGCGGTGTAGTCGTCGGCCTTCCCGTAGTTGGGGTGGAGCATTGGCGTGCCGGTGTAGGTTGGGTCGTATTTGCGGACCATATACTCGGGCGCATCCCATGGCTCGTGGGGGTCGAAGAAATCGACCCAGAGGAGGAACGGGCGGTAACTGTCATTCTCCTCCAACCAACGGGCGACGCGTGCAGCCGTTCGATAGGGGAAGGTCTCCTCTTCAGTTCTGGGATAACGGTTGGTCCAGCGGTGGAGGTCGACGAGGTTACGGTCCTGGAAATGGTGCCCCGTGCGCGTCTTTTCGCGAGGCATTACGGGCACGATGGGATCGTTCATATGGAGGAGGTCGATATCGCCCTCTTGTCCTCGCACCTGGTAGGCGCCATTGAAGACGCGGTTGAAGCCGGTGTTGAAGAGGTGCGGGCAGTCGCAGACGAGTTGCGTGATGTAGCCATGGCGGTTGAGCAGTTGGGGCATCAGGTTCTTCTCGGCCAACTGCTGCCACGGGTACCACGGCCAGGCATAGCGCCCCGAGATCAGGTCAGTACGCTCCGGGATCGTGGGAAAACTCCCTGTGTAGAACCTCGACATGCTGACCGCCCGGCTGGAAAAGGCATCCAGATTGGGTGTGGCGACCGGGATGGCAGCACGATCGAAGAGATTGTCATACCGGTAGGTATCGGCGTTGATGATGAGAATGTTGTAGGGCCGCTCTGGCATTTCCAGTGCGCCGATCTCCTTGGTCCGCGCATCCTGGTATTCAGGTCCGGTCAGCTTCTGCGGTGTGCTATCGGCCATGGTTGGTGTACCTCCTATGTCTGCTTGTTGGGCCCTCTTGCCGGCTCCTACCGTTCTTCGGTACGTGTCTAGCACGGAGCCTCTGGGGAAGCGCTATGCGGCATTCCGGGGCATGTCGCGACTGGCAACGACATCGATACCGGTGCCCAATGCGTTGCTAAGTATCACCTGTTCCATTTTCACCGGTGCGTCGATCTCAACTGTGCGAATCGCTTCGAGTAGCTCTGCGATCTTGGGCTTGGGGAAGGGTTCTCTGGTGTAGACCGGGACGAGGGGGTGCAGCCCGCCCGATACACGGACCGTTGTCGCGACCATACGACGCGGATCGGTCAGCTCCCGCTGGACGTACGCGGCGCCGCGGGCACAGTTGTTGCCCTCGACGTTCAGAACGGTGCTGCCCTCGTGGGTCACCTGAAGTGTGCAGCCCATAGGACAGGTGATGCAGATGAGGTTTTCGGTGACTGTTGTCATAGGGTGGCTCCGCCTTTCATTGCGCTAGCGAGGGGTCACGCTAACCCGTAGCTCACGGGCGCCCCTGACCTTGTCGTAGTCGCGCTGGCGCAAGGTGATATTGACCATCTCGCCCGGGCGGGCATAGCGCGCTCCCTGGCGCGCGACCAATGTCTCGCCGTCGAGGACCTCGATGCGTACCGCCTGTTCCAGTGGGCGGGTAACCCGCATCTGGAGCCGCACATCGCCTTCAGTCAACGCCGCCGGGTCGACGGTATGGGGTACTACGTAGCGGACGTTATCTCCAGCGACGGTCGGGATCGCCGTGTCGCAGGATGTGGCTCGGCCCAGGGCATAGTGCGCAGCACTCGCGCCGGCGAGGTATCCGGCCTCCGTGACCCAATCCACGAGATCGTAGACGTGGACGACGTTGCCGGCAGCAAAGACGCCCGGCACGCTGGTCTGATACCCCTGATCAACGACTGGGCCGCCCGTGACCGGGTCGAGACGGACGCCAGCCTTCTGTGAGAGCTCGTTCTCCGGAATCAGGCCAACCGAGAGCAGGAGCGTATCACAGGGGATGATCTCCTCGGTTCCGGGAATGGGCTGCCACCTTTCATCCACTGCGACCGCCTCCACAGCCTCGACGCGTTCCCTGCCGATGATGCGTTTAATAGTGTGGCGCAGCTGCAGCGGGATGTCAAAGTCCAGCAGGCACTGGACGTAGTTGCGGCTGAGGCCCGTCAGGTAGGGCATCACCTCGAGCACACGCTCGACCCTGGCTCCCTCGAAGGTCAGGCGTCGCGCCATGATCATACCGATGTCCCCCGAACCCAGGATCACCACCTGCTTGCCAGGCATATAGCCTTCCACGTTTACCCAGCGCTGCGCGGTACCCGCCGTGTAGACGCCAGCCGGGCGTGTGCCCGGGATGCGGATCTGGGCTCGGGTGCGCTCGCGGCAGCCCATGGCGAGCACGAGCGCCCTGGTACGCAGCTCGTTGTAGCCATCGCGCGCACTGGTGACGAAGACGCTGCGCATGCCATTGCCGCTATGGTCCGGTTCGACATCGAGAACCATCGTGTCAAGCAGGGTGTCGACGCCGAGGCCCACGGCCTCGTTGATGAAGCGCTGGGCGTAGCTCGGGCCGGGAAGATCCTCGCCAAAGGTTTCCAAGCCGAAGCCGTTATGGATGCATTGGAGGAGGATGCCGCCCAGCTCGCGGTCGCGTTCCAGGAGGAGAACGTTGTCGGCGCCGGCTTTCTTAGCAGCGCCTGCGGCAGCCAGGCCGCCTGGCCCGCTGCCGATCACGATCACGTCGTAGTCACGTTTCATAGGTGGCCTATCCAGCGTTCTTTGTCTTGCGGGTCAGGAACTCAGAACTACTGCCCTTCTTGCTGACAGTCAACGGATCGCGATCCAGCTCGCGCGCGAGGATCTCGATAACCCGAGGCATATCGAAGGCTCCTTGACAGCGCCCGGTGCCCAGCCAAGTGCGCCGCTTGATGGCGTCGTACGTGTCTGCAGGGATGGGCGCGTGAATCTCGGCGACGATCTCGCCCTCGGTGACCATCTCGCAGCGGCAGATGACCCGGCCGTAGCCTGGCTCCCGTGCAACGAGGTCGGCCTGCTCGGCGCGGGAGAGGTGTCGGAAGACGGGACGGGCAGGCCGCACCGGATCCCAGCTGGCCTTCTCGCTCAGAAGCTCTCCAGCCTCTCGAAGGAGCTCGATCACGCGCTCCGCGATGGCTGGCGCGGCAGTGAGCCCGGGAGACTCAATGCCCGCCAGATTGATGAGGCCCTGCACCTCGGGAGCGATCTCGACGACAAAGTCCTTGTTGTACGCCACCGCGGGGTTCGGCGACGGCGCGTTGCTTCCAGGGCGCAATCCGGCGAAGACGGCAATGATGGCGCGTTGGTTGAGAGAGGGCACCAGCTTTCGCGCGCCATCCCAGATCTCCTGCATCCCGGCGGTGGTCACGGCGGTGTCGTCACGGTCCTCGATCTCCTCGGCGTTGGGGCCGACGATGGTATTGCCGTGTACCGTGGTCGTGACCAGAATGCCCTTGCTGACCTTGGTGGGCACCGGGAAGAGGACGCTGTCCATCTGGAACTGGTTGCGATCGATGACGTAGTACTCGCCGCGCCGGGGCGTGATCTTGAACTCCGGGCGGCTCCCCGCTTTGTGCATCAGCGTGTCAGCGTAGACTCCAGCCGCGTTGATCACCCAGCGCGCCCCGAAGTCGCCCTGGTTTGTCCGAACACCGGCGATGGTGCGCTTCGAGGAACACTCGACCTGGGCCCATAGGAAGTCCTCGAATTGCGTGCTGCGAAGCAGGGTCACGCCATTCATAACGGCATGCTCGGCTGCGGCGATCGTGGCGCCCCAGGGATCGCAGACGCCACCCGTGGAGCAGGTGAGAGCGCCGCTCGTTTCCGGTGAGACCAGGGGCTCGCGGCGGCGCATCTCGTCTCCGGAGATGATCTCGACGGGGACGCCGTTGGCTCGACCGCGGGCGGCCTGCTCTTCCAGAGCCTGGCGTTCTTCAGCGCCCACGGCGATGACATAGGTCCCGCAGCGGTCGAAGCTGAAGTGCAGCTCCTGGGCCAGCCGGTCCCACATCGCGTTGCCCCGGACGTTCAGCTCGGCCTTGAGCGAGCCCGGAACGGCATCGTACCCGCCGTGGATGACGGCGGAGTTGGCCGACGTGGTGCCGGTACAGATGTCGGCCTCTTTCTCGATCCAGAGAATGTCGAGGTCAAAGCGCGACAGGAATCGCGCTACCATGGCCCCGACCACGCCCGCGCCAACGATGATGACGTCGTAGTCGCGGCGCACCGGGCTTATTGCAGCTTGCATAGGCACCTCAATGTGGCCTCCAGGGCAATGGGGAGATGGAAAGGGTCAGTCCTCGACCCAATCGAGCGTGCGTGTGACGGCCTTCTGCCAGATGCGATAGAGGTGCTCGCGCTGGGTCTCTGCCATCGTGGGTTCGAAGGTGCGATCGATGCTCCAGTTCTGGCGCAAGGCCTCGGGGTCCGCCCAGAAGCCGACGGCCAGACCTGCCGCATAGGCTGCCCCTAGCGCTGTCGTCTCCGTCACGGTGGGGCGAACAACCGGAGCTCCCAGGATATCGGCCTGGAACTGCATCAGTAGTTCGTTGGCGACCATCCCCCCATCGACCTTGAGCGTACTGAGCGGGACGCCGGCGTCCTTTTCCATCGCCTCGATGACGTCGCGGGTCTGATAGGCCGTGGATTCCAGAGCGGCGCGACAGATATGGGCTTTGGTGATGTAGCGGGTGAGCCCGACCATCACGCCACGGGCATCGCTGCGCCAATAGGGGGCGAAGAGGCCCGAGAAGGCCGGGACGATGACCATCCCGCCGGCATCCTCCACCTGGCGCGCGAGATCCTCGATCTGTGGGGCGCGGGTGAAGAAGCCCAAGTTGTCGCGGAGCCATTGGACGAGGGCGCCGGTGACGGCAATGGACCCCTCGAGAGCGTAGACAGGGGGTGCGTCGTCAAACTGGTAGCCCAACGTGGTCAGGAGGCCCTGCTGGGAGGGGACGATCTCCGTCCCCGTGTTCAGAAGAAGGAAACAGCCCGTGCCATAGGTGTTTTTGGCCTCACCTGGAGAGAAACAGGTCTGGCCGACCAAGGCCGCCTGCTGGTCACCCAGGTCGCCGGTGACCGGGATGCTCTCGCCGAAGGGGCCATCCTCGCGCGTGAAGCCATAGGGCCGCGCGGCACTCGAAGGGCGAATGGTGGGAAGCATCGAGCTGGGGATCCCCAGAATCTGGCAGATCTCTTCGTCCCAATCGAGGGTGTGCAGGTCCATCAGGAGCGTGCGGCTGGCGTTGGTGACGTCGGTGATGTGGGCGCCGCCACGCGGGCCGCCCGTCAGCCACCAGATGATCCAGCTGTCGACCGTGCCAAAGAGCGCATCGCCCCTGTCGGCAGCCTGGCGAACGGCGGGCACGTTTTGCAGGAGCCAGGCAAGCTTCGGACCGGCGAAATACGTTGCGAGCGGGAGGCCGACCTTGCTGCGGAAGCGGTCCTGACCCCCTTCGAGGGCCAGCGTGTCGCAGATCTCCTTGGTCCGGGTGTCCTGCCAGACAATGGCATTGGTGAGAGGTTGGCCCGTATGGCGATCCCAGACAACCGTGGTCTCACGCTGGTTAGTGATACCTACGGCAGCGATGCGCCCGTTGGGGATGTTTCCCTGGGTGAGCGTCTGCCGGATGACCTTCTGAGTCTTCTCCCAGATCTCGAGGGGATCGTGTTCGACCCAGCCGGGTCGGGGGTAGATCTGGCGATGCTCCTCGTAGGACCAGATGACGGGTTTGCCACTGTGATCGAAGAGGATGCAGCGGGTGCCGGTCGTCCCCTGATCGAGTGCGGCGATGTACTCAGGCTTTGCCATCTACACCTCCGGGTATAGCGATGGAGCCAAGGCTAACCCGGATTATACCCATCCGCAGGGTCCTGTCGAATCATGCGCATGGGTTCTACCTGCCTCTAGTGCTCAGTTGAGTTGGTTCGTAGTCACCGCTCCAGCGGTTCTGCGGTCGCCCAGTCTGCTGGACACGCGTGCTGCAGAACCGGAACGACTGAAGTTGTTACTACGAACTTCAGATATCAGCTCGCCTAAGCGCTAGACGGCTTTGCGTGCTTCGATGATGTACTTGCGTGCCTCAAAGGTCAGGACTTCCCCGCTATCCAGCCGGCGCTGCAGGCCAAGCAGGTGCTCGCGGTGGCGGTCGACGGAGAAGCCAGGGACGTTCCACGGCACGGCTTTGAGGTAGTAGACGATCGCGCCTACATCGGTGAAGGCGAGGCTGCCCTGCCACTCCTCGGCGCGTTCGATCTGGAGCCCGGCCCCTTCCAGCCTGGGAAGGTAATAAGCCGGAGTGGCATCAGGCCATTGGGGCCGGGCGCCAAAGACCGCCAGGAGATCCTGTGCCCACAGTCCGTGCACCTGTTGGGTCAAGAACGTGCCGCCCGGCGACAGGATTCGGGCGACCTCGTCGCAGTTGAGCCCTGAGTGGCGGTTGAGGACGAGGTCGAACTCGCGATCGAGGAAGGGCATCGGCCCGTCGCGGAGCAACGCCACAGCCACTACCTGCACGCCCAGGGGGCCGAGGCGCTCCCGGGCCAACGCGACGTTCGGCGGGTAGTCTTCAGTGACGACTACCTTTTCTGGCCAATGGTCGCGGAGCCGCAACAGCCGTTCCCCGCCGCCTGTGCCCATATCGAGCACCGCAGTGGATTGGCGCATCAGCTCACCGGCGAGGGTCAGATAGGACCAGGGCGGCTGCTCCTCAAGCATTCTGCCGTCGAGGTAGGAGAAGTCCCACCCCGTGAAGGGGCGGGATTCCTCCTCTTTCCAGCTCTCGATGAGCGTGTCAACATCGGTGCCGACCATAGATTGCCCTCCCCGTCGCCGACCGCGCTGCTGCCACGAGCGCAGAACGAGCGTTATCTGGAAGCGGCGTCGCGTGCCACGAGCGGCAAGTAGACGTACGCCGGGACCCACTGGATGTTGCTCCAGGGGCTGCTGCCTGCGGGTGTGTGGGCGCGTACGCGGTAGTGCCACGGGCCCGGAGGCTGGTCGAGCGTGGTGGTCTGGGTTAAGGGACCTGTGTAGACGACGGTTGGCGCCTCAAAGTATCTCGACCGGCTTTCCTCGAGGGTGTAGTCCGTGGCGGTCACAATCTGTGACCATGACACGGTGTAGGACGTCGTGCCGGCGCCAGTGTCGATCGGATACAGCTCGGGGATCGGGATCGCCGGCACCGTGACGATGACGCTGCGTGTGTTGCTCGTGGGGCCATACCCCGCTGCGTTATAGGCCTGGACGCGGTAGTACCACGTGCCGCCCGGTTGCCCCGTGACCACGTAGGTGGCGCTGATGCCCAGGTAGCGCGTGATCGGTGTGGTGAAGGCGGCGTCGGTGGCCTCCTGCAGCCGGTAGCCGGTTGCGCCAGACGGGGTAGACCAGGTCAGCGTATAGACATCGGGCGGTGTCAGCACGATGGGATCGAGCACCGGCGCTGCGGGCAGGACGGTCGTGCTCTGAATGGCGCTCCAGAGGCTGTCGATGGTGCTGTTGTAGGCCTGAACGCGGTAGTACCACGTGCCGCCGGTTCGTCCACTTACGGCAAAGCTGAGACTGGCGCCCTCGTAGAGGGTCGTAGGTGTCGTGAATGCGGCGTCCTGCGACTCCTGCAGTCGGTATGCGGCTGCTCCGGTCACGGCCTGCCAGACTACGCTGTAACTGCTTGATCCGTCATTAGCGATCGGCTGCAGGAGTGGCGTGTTCAGGCCCACCTGGGTCGAGACCGTGCTGCTCCAGGGGCTGACCTTGTTGGCAGACGGGCGTTCGCCGCGGACGCGGTAGTACCAGATGCCACTGGGACGACCTGTGACCAGCACCGTTGTTTCCGAACCGCTATAGCGAGTAGCTGCAGACTGGAAACTTAGGTTGTCTGCCTCTTCGAGCGTGTAGCTGGTTGCGTATGGGACATCGGACCAGTCCACCCAGTACGTTCCGTCGACGTCGGGATTTGATATCGGGTAGAGGGCAGGTGCCGGCAGGACGATCTGGCTCTCGATGGCTGCCTGTGCGTTGATCCGCCCCCAACCATAGTACTGGTCCCATCCGGTTGTTCCCAGATCCACGGCAGTCGTCTGGATGACCTGCTGTACTTGGTCGGGTGTAAGCGACGGGTTGATCGACCAGATCAGAGCTGCGAGCCCGGACACGAATGGCGTCGCCTGCGAGGTGCCAACCACATAGTCGTAGTTCTTGTAGTAGGACTCGCTGGTGGTCATATAGACATCGTAGGTGGGCATAGTACTACGAATGCCGCTGGTCTGGTGGTAATACATCATCGTACCGCCAGGTGCGGCGATGTCGCAATGTGTCCCATAGTTAGAGTAAGCGGCTCGTACGTCGTCAATATCGGTGGCTGCGACAGCCATGACATTGGTATAGGCCGCGGGGTAATAAGCTGCGTTTGTGCCCGCATTGCCCATGGCTGCGATGACAAGAATCCCGGAGTTGTGGGCGTGCGTGATCGCATTCTGCAATGTCGGGGAGCTCGATGGACCGCCCAGACTTAGGTTGACGATCTTGGCCCCGTTCAACTCCGCCCAGCCAATTGCCAACGCAATATCCTCGCTCGTGCCCTTGCCTTCAGCATTGAGGGCACGCAATGGCATGATCTGGGCACCCCATGCTGTCCCTGCAACGCCGACACTGTTGTTCGTCACCGCAGCGGCGATACCGGCGACGTGAGTCCCGTGACCATTCTGATCATTCGGCGTACTGTCACGATCGATGTAGTCATACCCAGGCACGATCTTGGCGGCAAGGTCGGGGTGACCACTATCGATGCCAGAGTCAATGATGGCGATCTTTATGGACTCAGTGCCGGTGACGATGTCCCAGGCTGCGGGTGCTGCAATCTTCGGGAGGGCCCACTGTGATAAGAAGTGGGGATCGTCTGGAGTCACAAGAGCCTGATAGATGTAGTTAGGTTCGGCGTAAAGGACTTGCGGATCTCTGTTGAGGGCTTGAACTATCTCAAGTTCTTGTCCGGCAGGGACGGATACAACGTCCACATCGATGGCGGGAATTGCGTTGATTCGTCTGGCTCCGTAGTCGCGGAGGACTTCCTCTCTTGTGGACCCGCTCAGGGCGGTGGCATCGGGGCCAGGGTTGAATGCCACGAGGACGACGCCCGGTTCAAACAGTGCGGGGGCGGCGTCCGCAGCGTGTAGTTCGCCAGCGACAGGGGACGGGCCACCCAGCAGGATGAGCGAGAGGACAACAAGGCTCAGTAGGCTGACAAGTCTAAGGGTTGGAGGGCGCGTCATCATTGCTAGCCTCTGACGGCCGCGACGGTCGGGAGTAGGGGTACGTGCGCATGGTCCATCTGCTTGCTCCTTGTGGTGCCCAAGGGTAACCAGGCCATAGTATAGCGTCATCCTGTGTCGAAAGTAGGTGCGTGATGACTGTCCCGGGGAGCTCATCCGGATATCGCTTGCGGATTCGCCGGGGCGGCTGTACAATTAACTTGTTGGCAATCTACTAAACGCGAGGACGTGGGACGGCGCTGAGGCCGGACCTCCCAGGTCCTCAACGAGCATAAGGAGACCGCGCATGAACGATTACCTCTTCCGTGATCCACTTTCGGCGCTTGATCCTGAGTTGGCAGATCTGATCGGCTATGAGACCGAGCGACAGGCCCGAAAACTCATCATGATCCCTTCCGAGTCCATCGCCCCCCGGGCTATACACGAGGCTGTGGCCTCTTCGTTCGCTCATCTGTATGCTGAAGGCTATCCCGACGAACGCACCCGCAGAATGTCTCAGGCTGACATCCTGTCCTACGAGAGCGAGCTCGGGCATTACCGGCGCTATGGGGACCCACGCTACTACAAGGGTGTCGAATACGCCGATGTTCTGGAGTCATTGGCCCGGCGACGGATTGCCGAGCTCTTCGCGACGAAGGCTGCGCCCGCCAACAAACTCTACGTCAACGTGCAGTCGTTGTCCGGGGCGCCGGCCAACACGGCGATCCAGTATGCGTTACTGGCACCTGGCGACACGCTGATGTCGATGGCGCTCCACGTGGGCGGGCATTTGAGCCACGGAAGTAAGGTGGCGTATTCGGGCAAGACCTTCAACGTAGTCCATTACAGCGTAGATGACAAGACAGAGCGGCTTGACTACGACGCGATTCGCGACCTGGCGCTCAAGTCCAGGCCGAAGATGATCATCGCCGGTTACACGTCCTATCCGTGGGCGCCGGACTGGCAGACCTTCCGCGCGATCGCCGATGAGGTGGGGGCTTACCTCCTTGCCGATATCGCGCACGTTGCGGGGCTGACGGCAGCGGGCGCCTTCCCGAGCCCGGTGGGCATCGCTGACGCTGTGATGTTTACGACGCACAAGACCTTCAACGGGCCGCGCGGTGCCGTGATCATCACCCACAAAGCGACCCTGGGCGAGCAGATCGACCGTGCCGTCTTCCCGGGGTTCCAGGGCGGACCGCATATGGAGGCCGTTGCCGGGATCGCGGCGGCGGCCAAGATGGCGGGAACCGATCGCTACCGGGCGCTCCAACACCAGACGGTCAGCAATGCTATCGCGCTAGCGAAGGCATTGGAGGCAAAGGGCGTTCGCGTGCCCTATGGTGGCACCGATACCCACATGGTCTTGATCGACTGCAAGACGGTGAAGGGCGCCTACGGCACGTCCCTGATGGGCGATCCCGCTGTGCTCATCCTCGACATCGCGGGGATCGTGGCCAATCGGAATACCATTCCGGGCGACACGACGGCGCTCTATCCCTCGGGAATTCGGCTGGGAACCCCATGGGTCACGCAGCGCGGCCTGAATGAAGTCGACATGGCGGAGATCGCGGACGTCATCGCCTCGCTGTTTGGTGGGATAACCCCCTATGTGGTCGAGAAGCGCCGGCCGAAGTATGACTACCGTGCGCGTGTCGACTTCGACGTGCTGGAAGAGGCCAAGGTCCGGATCGCGGCCCTGGCTGCAAAGGCTGCGGATCCCTATGACGTGGCGCTCGAGACCGGGTATCCCCATTTCTACTTCATCAATGGCAAGCCGAAGGGAGAGGGTGCCTATGAGCGGCTGTCGCTGGAAGGCCGGTTGGTCAAGCCCTTTGTGGACTGGTTGACGCCTTCGGATACTGCCGGGATGGCAATGGGAACCTCGCGCCCGATCACGCTGCTGGAGGCAAATGGCACGGTGATGTCGGCTGCGCTGCTGACGTGGGTCGACGAGCGCACAGTGACCCTGGACGTGCCCGTGGAGCGGGCATCGCGCGTGATGACGTGGTTGCGCGCGCTTGTAGATGGCTATGCTGCCACTGACGACGCCTTCGGGCGGCTGACGTTCCTGGACGCTGTGCGCGATCTGGGCGCAGCCCCGGCACCTGTGGAGCCGTTGCGGGCCGATCCGGGCCCGTATGCCAAGTCCTACTTTGTGGGCGCCTGGTCGTGTAAGGAGCCTGCCGGTCCTGCGCTGCCCCGGTTTGAGTGGCGCGAGCCCGAGAGCGCTGCGCCGCGCAAGACGCTGCTCCATGCGGCGCACCGTGAGATGGGCGCGCGGATGGTGCCCTTCGGAGGCTGGGATATGCCGGTCTGGTATACCGGGAACCTCGACGAGCACCATGCGGTACGCGAGGCCGCGGGGCTCTTTGACGTGAGCCATATGGGCTGTTGGGATGTTCGTGGACCCGAGGCCGCAGCTTTTCTGAACCTGACCTGCGTCAACGATATTCACCTGCTCGAGGTGGGCGAGTCGCAGTACACGGCCTTCTTCGACGTCGAGGGTCGCCCGATGGATGATCTGCTGATCTATCAGATTGGCAACGACCACTACTTCGTGGTTGTGAACGCCGCCAACAACGACAAGGACTGGGCCTGGGTCAACGGCGTGCTCAGGGGCGAGGTGATGATCGACCCCAAGCGGCCCTGGGTACGCTGGCAGGCTCCCGAGGGCGCCGTGGTCCTGCGCGACCTGCGCCAGCTGGAGGCCGGTGCGGATATGCGCAACGAGCTCGCAATCCAGGGGCCGAAGTCGAAAGACATCCTTCTCGCGTTGGGCGGAGCCGCTGAGGACCAGGCGAAGGTGCGCGGGCTGCCCTGGTCGGGAATCACACGCGTCGTCTTGGGCGGCTTCGACCTGATCGTGAGCCGGACCGGCTATACGGGCGAGCGTGTGGCGTATGAGGTCTTCGTCCA
>JAXDDP010000181.1:0-7890 GCA_034676785.1 Anaerolineae bacterium
CAGGGGCCGGGGAATCGGATCAACGTCAACGGGGAAACCGAGGCCAAGCCAGGGGAATCACTGGATATAGGCCATGGGTTCCGGATCAAGCAGGGGCCCTATCGGGTTGTCCTGAGCCCGATCCATCAGGAGGCCCTCCATTCGAATCTGCGGTACCGGTGGGAGATCCCTCTCTTCATTCTGGACAACCAATATTCCGAAGCCCCGTATGGCACCTTGGGGGAGCGTAGTTACGAGGCGCTGGCATATGCGGCGACTCAGGAAGGGCATCTGTATGCCGAGATTGCCAAATGCGAGCTCGAGAAGTGGTCTGAGCTGGATGAGGCGGTCTTCCTGAGGGCGATCGAGTCAATCAAGCGGCGGGGAGACTGTAGCGATTTTGATCTGGTGGGCTTACTCGGTGCTGTAGCACGGTATGGTGACAAGGCCGGCTTCCCTGCCAACCTGCGTGCGGCCATTGAGGAGTGCGCCCTGGGGTTCAAGTACTGGCATGATGAGCCGGGCACCGACGCCATGTGCTACACGACTGAGAATCACAGCATTCTGTTCCATACCTGCGAGATCCTCGCTGGTCAGCTCTATCCTGATGCAGTCTTCTCGAATACTGGCCAGACGGGAAACTGGCATCGCCAGAAAGGTGAAGCTTTGGCGCGTGCGTGGCTGAAACAGCGCGGTGATGGTGGATTCTGGGAGTGGGACTCCAACTGCTACTTTGAGGAGGATGTCCTGGCGCTATCGCACCTGGCAGGACTGGCGGAGGACGAGGGCCTTGCAGAGCTGTCGGCGGTGGTGCTCGACAAGCTGCTCTTTACGATGGCAGTCAACTCCTACAAGGGTGTCTTCGGGTCAACCCACGGGCGTACCTATGCCCCGCAGATCACGAGTGGACAACTGGAGTCGACGTCCGGCATCAGCCGTCTGCTTTGGGGAATGGGCGTTTTCAATCACGCCCTTCGCGGTGTCGTGGCTATGGCATGTTCTGAGTATGAATTCCCGCTGATGATTGCGGAGATCGCGGCAGACTTGCCCGATGATCTGTGGAATCGCGAGTGCCACGAGATCAGCACGCATGGCGAGACCGTTCACAAGGTGACCTACAAGTCGCCAGACTCCATGCTGGCCTCCGCACAGGATTACAGGCCTGGTGAGAAGGGTTACCAGCAGCATATCTGGCAGGCGACGCTGGGTCCAGATGTCCCCGTCTTCGTGAACCATCCTCCTTGTGTTAGCGAGAACGGTGCTCACCGGCCTAACTTCTGGTCGGGCAACTACGTTCTCCCGCGCGTGGCGCAGTGGAAGGATGTTCTGATCGCACTTCACGACCTACCTGAGGATGATTGGCTGGGCTTCACACACGCCCATTTCCCGGTCTACCTGTTCGATGAAACTGCGGTGCGCGGCAACTGGGCGTTTGCTCGCAAGGGTGAGGGTTACCTCGCGTTGGGGTCATCGCAGGGCCTGGACCTGGTCAAGCGTGGGCCCTCTGCCTATCGCGAGCTGCGCTCGTTTGGACGTCAGATGGCCTGGGTCTGCCAGATGGGGCGTGCGGCGCTTGATGGAGACTTCGCAACCTTCCAGGAGCGTGTGCTGGGCCTGAAGATGGAGGTCAGCGGTCTTGACGTGACCTTCGAGTCGCTGCGTGGCGACGTGTTCTCCTTCGGTTGGCAGGCGCCGTTCATGCGCAATGGGCTGGAGGAGCCGCTCAGGTTCACCAAACACTACGAGAACCCGTATTGCACGTCCGATCTGCACGCCTCAACCATGGACATCCAGTTGGGTGAGGTCGTTATGCGTCTTGAGTTCTAGAGACGGCTCTGCCTTCTCGGCACCTTAACATTCTTATCAGGTAGAGGGCCGCTGTGCTGTGAGCGATCACACCGGTCGCGGGCGCAGCGTGGCGGCCCAAGGGCTCTTACTCGCCATTTGGCCCGACGATGTGATGTTTGTCACCGAAATGTACGAACAACCGCTTGTCATGTTGTAAGACATCGTATATAATGGCTCTGTAGCATTGTGACGGTTCACATCCACAGGAACCCCATATCCAATGCCTGGTTCCCAGATCAAGCAAGCGACGTTGCGTGACGTGGCTGATGTGGCCCGGGTCTCCTATCAGACCGTCTGGCGCGTTGTGAACGAGCACCCAAATGTTGCTGTTGACACTCGCGAGCGCGTGTTGCAGGCGGTGCGGACCCTGGACTATCGCCCTCATCGTGCGGCCCAGGTATTGACGACGGGTCGCTCGTATATCTTGCAGCTCGTGATCTTCGAGTATGCGTACGGCGATCCTTTGCCGGCGATTTTGCATTGGGCCCGCGAGTTCGGCTATACGATGGTCGTGACCGAGCTCAAGGACGCGACGTCCACGGAGTCTGTGCGCTCGCTGCTGCGCGAGACGGCGCAGATGATCGATGGCCTGCTGATGGTGATGCCGTACCCGCACCTGTCTTATGATGCGTTGACGGAGCTTTGCCAGGGGCGTCCGTTTGTAGTGGTCAATACGGAGCTGGGGGCGAAGATGCCCTCGGTGGTGTTCGATCAGCGCTATGGGACGCGCCTGGCTATGGAGCATCTGGTGGCGCTTGGTCACCGGCAGATTGCCGAGATCAGCGGGCCACTGGACAACTGTGATGCGAGGGCGCGCCATGAGACCTGGACCGAGGCGGCGGCTGGGATGGCCCGGCGCTGCGGGCTTGAGGTAGGTCCGAGCGTCGCCGGGGATTTCGAGGTCGGCAGTGGTTACAGCGCCGCACAGGCTCTGTTGGGGACGGATCGCCGGTTCAGCGCCGTGCTGGTGGGTAATGACTTGATGGCCGTGGGCGCGATGCGCGCCTTTGCTGAGGCCGGCCTCAGGATGCCTGAGGATGTCTCGATCGTTGGGTATGATGATGCGGTGTTTGCGCCGTATCTCTCGCCGCCCCTGACGACGGTGCGGCAGGAGTTCGATATTCTGGGGCGGGAGTGCGTGGAGTATCTGGTGTCGCTGATTGAGGACAGTCGCACTCCCATTCAGCAGCGGGTTCTTTATCCAGAATTGATTGTCAGGCAGAGCACGTGTTCTGCTCGGGCAGACGCAATCTAGACGATTGCGGTACGGTGAGGACGCGGAAGGAGGTGGTGCGCGGCTTACGATGCGATCTATGTCGTGTGGCTAAATCGATTCTCAGAATTTGATGCTAGTACACTTATTAGGAGGAAGAACGATGAAGACGCTTTCACGTCGGCAGTTCCTGCGCATTTCGGCTGTTGCCGGTGCAGGTGCTGTGTTGGCTGCATGCGGTGGTGGCACAGAAGCCCCGGTCGAGGAAGGCGGTGCCCCGGCCGCCGCGACCGCCACACCCAAGCCTGACGCCCCAGCCCCAACCGCGGTACCCCCAGAGGCCCAGGTTTGGCCCCGTGAGGTCACCCGCGAGACCACGTTGGTCTATGCCTTCTCGGATGTTGAGGATGCCGCTGCTGGTATCGGCAACTTCTACGCCAACAACTGGCACCAGCGCGCGGGCTCGGCGATGCTCGAGTTCCCGTTCTACTACAGCGCTCTCAACGACAAGACCTATCCCTGGCTTGCCGAGAGCTATGAGTACAACGATGACTTCACCGAGATGACGTTGTTCATGCGCAAGGGCGCGAAGTGGGCCGATGGCGAGGCCCTCGACGCCCACGATGTCGTGTTCACCTATCAGAGCCTGAAGGACCACGCTCCGGACTACGAGAACTCGAGTTTCGTGGCTCAGTACGTTGCGTCGGTCGAGGCCCTGGACGACTACACGGTCAAGTTCGTGCTCGCCGAGCCGAATCCCCGCTGGCACTTCACAGGCTGCACCGGGCGGTTTGACCGTGGTATCATCCTGGTCCCGGAGCACATCTTCTCGACGGTCGAGGGCGACTGGCGTGAGTTCCTGTACTTCGATCTGGAGAAGAAGTGGCCCGTCTACTCTGGCCCGTACGCGATCACCCGGATGGAGAGCCAGGTGAAGAACCTGGACCTCCGGTACGAGTGGTGGGCTGTCGAAACCGGCCTGGTGGATGCTATGCCGCAGGTCGAGCGCATCGAGCAGTTCGGCTGGCCTGGTGAGGAAGTCGGTGGTCAGATGTTGATCAACGACCAGGTGGATGTGACGCTTGACCTGCGCCCTGCCACGATCGAGGCGATCCTGGCCCAGGCCGGTGATCACATCACCACCCATACCCATGGCGACAAGCCCTATGGCTATATGGACTGGTGGCCCACCTCGCTCTTCTTCAACACCCTCGAACCCCCGTATGACAATCCTGACGTTCGCTGGGCGTTCGCCTACGCGATCGACCACCAACAGGTCATGGATGTCGGCTATGGTGGGGCGGGTATCGCCACCAATCTGCCGTTCCCCGGTTACCCTGGTCTGACCAAGTACCGGGACAACGCTGAGCCCGAAGTCAAGGCCATGATCGAGGAGGTCCTGGTTCAGGACTTCGACAAGGTTGCCGAGCGTATGGCGGCAGCGGGCTTCGAGAAGAATGGCGATGGCTTCTTCGCCAAGGACGGCGAGGTCTTCAAGCCCGAGATTCTGACTGTCGACATCTACGGTGACATCGGCCCGGTGGTGGTGGAGCAGTTGCGCCAGGCCGGCTTCGATGCCACGATGATCAACCCGCCTGATGCGTGGACGATCATGGGCGACGGCAACTCCAAGGCGTTCTTCCGCGGTCACGGTGGCAGCGTGAAGGATCCCTGGATCACCCTGGATATGTACACCAAGAAGAACTCCGTGCCCACCGGGACGAACGTTGTGAACGAGAGCCACACCCGGTGGTGGAACGAGGAGTATGAACCCCTCGTCGCGGAGATGAGCCGCACGTCGCCTGACGACTACGAGAAGATGCAGGACCTGTTCAACAAGCTGGCAAGGATCTGGTACACCAACTTGCCCGAGGTCCCGATCTCTGAGTGGTTCCACCGGCTGGCGATGAACACGACCTATTGGACCGGTTGGCCCAACAAGGACGATGCCTACAACACGGCACCGTGGCACTATTGCTTCGTGATCACGCTGACCCGCTTGCAGCGGGCGTAGGAAGTTCGCGCGAATCGCGAGGGGGCCATACCCGGCCCCCTCGCGACATCCCGTAGCGCTCCGGAGACTTGGAGAGGCCAGGGAAGCCGTCTGATGCGCCAGGCATCGGATGGAATCTGTAGGAATGGCCTGGCGCAGGGTTGCTGTTCTCTCCAGATCTCCGAGGTCGGATGAGCCCGGTGGAGGATCTTCACGGGTCTGGCCTGTGGGCGTAATGTCATCCTGAACATGGAGGCGTTGCATGCGCATACCACTCAGTTACCTCATCAAGAGGATTGGCTTCCTGATCGCCGTGCTTTTCACCGCAGCGACCATCAACTTCCTCATCCCGAAGTTGGCGCCCCGCGACCCGGTGCAGGAGCTGATCAACCAGAAGATCGCCAGCGGCGGCCTGACCTCTGAGGGGGCCCAGGAGTTCGGCGATTCGCTCAGGAAGCTCTACGGCCTCGACAGGCCGCTGTGGCAGCAGTACCTGACCTACATCTGGAATACGATGCGTTTTGACCTGGGGTTCTCGATCGTCAACTATCCCCAGAAGGTCGGTACGATCATCAGCCAGACTGTCTACTGGACCCTGGGCTTTGTGTCCGTCTCGACGCTCTTGGCGTTTATCCTGGGTACGGTCATTGGTGCGCTGGTGGGATGGTCCAAGACGTCGAAGTTCCTCTCGTGGTTGATGCCTCCTCTGGCGATGTTCTCGGCGGTCCCCGCCTTCATCTTGGCTCTGGTGCTCATCTATCTGCTGGCGTTCAAGGCCAAGGCATTCCCACTGCGCGGCGGCTACTCCACGACGATTGATAAGGACTGGTCCAATCCCAAATACTGGCTCGATGTCGCCCATCACGCGGTGCTGCCGGGCCTGGCGATGTTACTGACATCGGTAGGTGGGTGGTCGCTGTCGATGCGGGCGATGATGGTCACCGTGGAGGGCGCGGACTACATGACCTTCGCCGAGGCAAAGGGGTTGAAGGGATCGCGGCTCTTCTTCCGCTATGCACTGCGAAACACGCTGCTGCCCCAGGTGACGGCGCTTGCGATGCAATTGGGCCTGATCGTCTCGGGTGCAACGCTGGTAGAGGGTATGTTCAGCTATCCGGGCATCGGTAACCGGTTGGGCGGCGCGATCCGGGCGCTCGACTATCCGCTAATCTACGGCATTGTCTTCTTTATGGTGGTCGGGATCGCGGTCGCGACGCTCATCGTGGACCTGATCTACCCGCTCCTCGATCCACGCATTTCGTACGGAGGCTAGGCGATGCAGCGAGGACAAGGTTTCAAGGGGTTTTTGAACTACGTTCGCCGCAATCCGGCCTTTGGGGCGGGGATAGTCCTGCTGCTGTTGCTTTTTCTCTTCTCGACGGTCGCGACGCTGTTTATCGAGAAGGATGGGGCCTACCCGCTGGCGGCTATGCCCAAGCAACCCCCGGGAGGAGAGTATCCGTTTGGGACCGATTCGGTAGGCCGTGACCTGCTTCCGACGCTCGTCTATGGAACACAGATGACGTTGGCAATTGGCATGATTGCCGGCGTCATTGGTCTGGTTGTCGGAACTGTGCTGGGCTTCATGACGGGATACTTCGGGGGCATCTTCGATACCGTCATCAAGTTCCTCGTGGACGTGCTGATGACGATTCCCTCATTTCTGTTGCTGGTGGTCATTGCGTCGTCGCTGCCCAATCCTGAGGAAATGACCGTGGTTACGATGGGACTGACCCTGTCGATCGTGTCGTGGGTGCAGCCGACGCGGGCGATCCGCGCGCAGGTGTTGAGCATGCGCGAGCGAGCGTTCGTGATGATGTCGAAGCTGTCGGGGATGAGCGGAATGGAGATCATCCTCAGGGAATTGATGCCGAACCTGATGCCGTATCTGGCGATCAGTTTGGCGGGCGCGGTCAACGGCGGCGTGCTGGGGTCGTTGGGCCTGCAGACGTTGGGCATCGGAAACCTGCGCGAGCCGTCGCTGGGTATGACGATCTACTGGCTGCGGTACTACAATGCCTTCTTGCAGGGCTACTGGTGGTGGATCATCGAGCCGGTAATCGTGATCGCCCTGATCTTCGTTTCTTTCCTGCTTCTCTCGATAGGGCTGGATGAGTTTGCGAATCCCCGGACTCGGAGGACCGTATGAGCGAGCCCATACTGCAGATAAAGCATCTCAAGGTGTACTACTACGTTGAGGCCGGGGCGGTCAAGGCCGTCGATGACGTCACGTTTGATCTCGCTGATGGCACCAAGATGGGGTTGGTCGGCGAGTCCGGTTCTGGCAAGTCGACGATGGCTCAGGCGTTGATGCGCATGATCAAACCGCCGGGCAAGATCGAGGGCGGGGAGATGATCCTGGATGGGGTCGACCTCGTCAAGCTCAGCACGGAGCATATGCGCCAGACCAAGCTGCGCAAGTTGGCGATGATCCCACAGGGTGCTATGAACGCTCTGAACCCGGTGATGCGCATCGACAAGCAGTTGATCGATGGGATGCTCGACCACGGCGTGGTTCTGTCCAAGCAAGAGCGCGAGGAGCGCGTCAACCAACTCCTGGAGATGGTCGATCTGGCGCCCAAGGTGGCGAAGATGTACCCGCACGAGCTGAGTGGCGGCATGCAGCAGCGCGTGACTGTGGCGCAATCGATCTCGATGGAACCGGATCTGATCATCGCCGATGAGCCGACGAGTGCGCTCGACGTAGTGATTCAGCGCCAGGTGATGGAAACGATCAACCGGCTGCAGGAACGTTTGGGGCTTTCGATTATCCTGATTGGCCATGATATGGGACTGATGGCACAGACAGTGTCGCGGCTGGCGGTGATGTATGCGGGACGGATGATGGAGATCGGAG
>JAXDDP010000184.1:0-15684 GCA_034676785.1 Anaerolineae bacterium
CGCGCGCGATGCGCGACTGGGCTACCTCCCGCAGGAGCCCGATATGGCGGCCGAAGGCACGCTCTGGGAGGCGATGGAGGCGGTCTTTGCCGGCCTCAAGGTGCGCCAGAATGCCCTGCGCCAGCTCGAGGCGCTCATGGCGTCGCCCGATGAGGCCGAGCGCGACCAGGCGATCGAGCGTTATGGCAGGGAGCTTGCCGATTTCGAGCACGCCGGTGGCTTCACCTATGAGGCGCGCATTGGCCAGGTGCTGGGTGGGCTGGGCTTCCTGGAGCACGAATTCCATCAGCCTGTCGCCTACCTCAGCGGGGGTGAGAAGACGCGCGCTCTCCTGGCGCGGTTGCTGCTCGAGGAGCCCGACATCCTGCTGCTGGATGAGCCGACGAACCACCTCGACCTCGAGGGGATTGAGTGGCTGGAAGATCAGTTGCGGGTCTGGCGTGGGGCGATGATTGTCGTGGCCCACGACCGCGCGTTTCTGGATACGATCGCGACCCGGGTTCTGGAGATGTCCCGGGGCACGCTCGAGTCCTACAATGGCAACTATAGCGCCTACATCCTGCAACGCACGGAGCGGCGCGCCCAGCAGCGTGCCGAGTACGAGGCGCAGCAGCGCCATATCGAGGAGACCGAGGACTACGTCCGCCGTTACATGGCGGGGCAGCGCTCTGCGGAGGCCAAGGGACGCCTGAAGCGGCTGGAGCGCGAGGAACGCCTGGAGCGCCCGGTCGAGGAGCAGCAGATCCACGTCGCCCTGCAGTCGACCCTTCGCAGTGGCGATCTGGTGTTGGGCATCTATGACCTCGAGGCCGGCTATGAGAAGCACCGCCCCCTCGTGCAAGTGGAGGAGGCCGAGATCCGGCGCGGGCACCGGGTGGCCCTGGTTGGCCCCAACGGGTCCGGCAAGACGACGCTGCTGCGCACCATCCTGCAGCGCCTGCGCCCATTGGAAGGCCGGGTGCGGATCGGATCGGCGGTGCGCATCGGCTACTTCGCGCAGGTGCAGGACCACCTTGTGCCGGGGCGCTCGGTGCTGGAGACGCTGATGGGGGCCGGGCTCGCGTCGGTCGCTGAGACGCGCAGCTTCCTGGCGCGCTATGGCTTTCGCGGCGATGATGTCTTCAAGGATGTGGCGGTCCTCTCCGGCGGCGAGCGGGCGCGCGTGGCCATTGCGATGCTCTCGCTGGCCAAGGCGAACTTTCTGCTCCTCGATGAGCCGACGAACCACCTCGATATCGCCTCACAGGAGGTCTTGCAGGACGTGCTCCAGGCCTTCGGCGGCACGATCCTGATGGTGAGCCACGACCGCTTCCTCATTCGCGAGGTGGCCACACAGGTATGGGCGATTGCCGACGGTACGTTGCGCGTCTTTGAGACAGGCTACGCTGACTACCAGGCCTGGCATCAGATGTGGCGCAGCGCCCCGCGACGGGCAAAGCAGGCGGACGAAGAGGCGCGCGAGCAGCGTGAGGCAGAGCGCCAAGCGCGCCGGGCGCAAGAGCGCGCGTTGGCCCAGCAGCAGGCGCGACTCAGCGCGCTGGAAGAGGAGATCCACGGGCTCGAACAGCGGATGAAGGAACTCACGCATGCGCTCGATGCCGCCGGACGTGGCCAGGATGTCTCGAGGGTGGCGAAGCTTGGCGGTGAATACCGGCAGGTCGAGGCGCGGCTGAGCCAGTTGCTCGAGGAGTGGGCACGGGTTGCCGATACGCCGGTGGCGGCGCCATGACGAAGCCACCTACGTCGAAGGCCGCGACCATTCGTGTGGGGCTCACCGGGAACATCGCCACGGGCAAGTCGACCGTGGGTCGGATGCTCGAGGTGTTGGGTGCCGAGCGCATCGACGCAGATCAGGTATCGCATGCGGTGATGGCGCCGGGAGGCCCTGCCTACGGGCCGGTGGTCGACGCTTTCGGGGATGGCATCCTTGCAGAGGCAGCTGATGGCATCGACGCCGCGACAGATCGCTCGGTCGACCATGAGGCAGATCGCTCGGTCAGCTGCGTGGCTGGACGCCCGGTCGGCCATGGGGCCGGACGCCCGGTCGGCCATGGGGCCGGACGCCCGGTGAGCCTTGTGGCTGACCGCTCGGTCAGTCGAGGGACTGACCGCTCGGTCAGTCGAGGGACTGACCGCATGATCAACCGTGCGGCGCTCGGGCGCCTGGTCTTCTCCGATCCGGCTGCCCTGGCGCGGCTGGAGGCGCTCGTTCACCCCGTGGTCATCGCGGCGGTGGAGCGGCGCATTGCGGACAGTGAGGCGCGTGTCATCGTTGTGGAGGCCATCAAGCTGCTGGAGAGCGGGATGGCCGAGACCTATGACGCGATCTGGGTGACCACGTGTTCGGAGGCCACGCAGCTAACACGGCTGATGGAGACGCGCGGGTTGAGCCGCGAGGCGGCCCTCGCGCGGATTCACGCGCAACCGCCCCAAGCGGAGAAGCTGGCGCGGGCCGACTGGGTGATCGACACCGAGGGCACGCTCGAGCAGACCGAGTCTCAGGTTCGTGAAGGCTGGCAACGCCTTCCTGGGGGAGCACCTAGGATGGCGGGTTCGGACCGGTTCGCAGCGCCTTCTCTCTAGTGCTTAGTTAAGTTGGTTCGTAGTAACCGCTTCAGCGGTTCTGCTGCCGCCCAGTCTGCCGGGCGCGTCCGCTGAGGCACCGGAACGACTGAAGTCGTTACTACGAACTCCAGACATCAGCTTAACTGAGCACTAGGCCTCCGGCTTCCGAGCGCCGGCTTCTGAGCCGCATGGCCTTGACACACTACCCGTCCGGGAGGGGCACGATGTCACGTCGCTTCCTGCGCACCGCTGAGGTCGCCGCTGCCGTCGGCGTACACCCCAACACCGTGCGGATGTACGAGGCGTGGGGCCTGCTCCAGGAGATCCCGCGCACGCCCGCGGGCTACCGGCAGTTCACCCAGGCCCACGTCGACCAGATGCGGCTAGCACGCAAGGCCTACGAGGGGCAGTGGCCCGGGCGCCCCATCCATCAGGCCGCAGTCGCCGTGGTCAAGCAGTCGGCGTCGGGTGACTTTGGCGGCGCGCTCGAGGGGGCCTACGGGCTGCTTTCCGTCATCCAGGGCGAGCAAGCCGAGGCCGAAAACGCGATCCTCTTCCTGCAGCGGTGGGTCTCAGGGACCGCTGCTGACGGCACGAGCCGGACCCTGCGCATCGGTGATGCTGCCAGCCTGCTGGGAGTGACGACGGACGTGCTGCGCAATTGGGAGCGCGATGGGTTGGTCCGCGTGCCGCGCGATTCCCACAACCGCTACCGCCGTTACGGCGCTGTGGAGATCGGGCGCCTGCGCGTCATCCGGATGCTGCGCCGGGCGGGCTACAGCACGATGGCGATCTTGCGGATGCTGTTGGCGCTCGACGAGGGAGGGACAGCGGACCTCCGCCAGGCGCTTGATACCCCCCGCCCCGATGAGGACGCCTACTCGGCGGCGGACCGGTGGCTCTCGGCGCTCGCCGAGTGGGAGGGGCGGGCCCACGCCATGATCGCCCTTCTCGAGGCGATGATCACGACGCAACGCGCCTAGGGGGCAGCGGAACGACTGAAATCGCACCTACGAACCCCGGATTTACGACCGCCCAGTCTGCTGGGGCCAGTTCGTAGTAACCGATTTATCGGTTCTGGTCCGCCTGCTGCGGCAGCGGAACGACTGAAGTCGCACCTACGAACTTCAACCATCCGCTTGGCTGAGCTCAACGGTCTTCCCGAAGGTCCAGGAGCTCCTTAACGATCGCGGCGGTGGCCTCGACCATGTCGTCCTTGTCGCCGCGGTACATGCCCACGTTGACCACATCGGTGGGCTTGATATTCTCGAAGGCGTATTCGAAGGCCATGCGCGCGTCGATGCGCCCCGCCCCCATGATCTTGTAGCCGATGCACGGTCTGTCGATCCGGCGGATCGCGTCGACGGCTCTGGCCATGTCTGCGAGGCGAAAGCGCTCGCCGGCACCCTCGTGCAAGCTGCCGCAGTTGAAGAAGCAGACGGCGTGGAAATCGGCGATCCCCAGGCCCGCCACCCACAGATGGGCCTGAGGGGCGTGACCAGCCACGCCTGCGGGCACGCCCCGTGAGCGGGCGTGATCGCACCATGCCTGAACGGTTTGCGCGTCCTGCCGCCGGTAGGCATCGTCGACCAGCGCGCCGTGGAAGTAGAGCGCGCTGCACCCGATCTCGACGGCTTCGTCGATGGCCTGAACCATATCGTGTTTCTCACGAAGGTTCACCTGCGCAATCCACTGGAGGTGCCCACCTGCAGAGAGATACTCCCGCACAGCCTGGAGGACGTGGGGCGTCTCGTTGTTGGTGACCATGGTGTTGATGCCGGCGGCCTCCGCGCGCGCCCAGGTCTCCTTGATGCGGGCGACGGTGTAGTAGGTGCGCATGTCCAGATCGCGGTCGGCGGTCTGGTGGCTGTACCCCCCGAAGGGGTTGGCGCCAATGATCAGCCGGGTGACGTTGAGGCCGCAGAACGCTACAGTTGGAAGCATGGATCCTCCTTACGCCTGAGTGGATGGGACGTATCATACTGACGATGGCCGCGCTGTCCAGAAGTCCTGGGCGAACACGGCAGCGGGTGGAGGACATTCGGCTCTTGGTCCTCTACGTTGTGACACATGTCATAGTGTGACCGCCCTTTGGACCTATTGACAACCCTTTGACTATCGGCTATATTGGACATGTCCACATGTCCATATATCCTTACGCAGATGCGTACTGAATAAGTCGCAATGTCCAGTTACCTGATCGATCCCCGCGATCCCATGCCGCGATACTACCAGGTTTACTCATCGTTGCAGGATCGCATTCGTGCTGGGGAGTTCGAGCCCGGGGTGGCGTTGCCTTCCGAGCGCCAGCTGGTGAAGGACTACGGCGTGAGCCGTATCACCATCATCAAGGCGATGGACCTTCTCGAGCGCGACAATCTCATCGAGAAACAGCAGGGGCGAGGAAGTTTCGTCACCGGTTGTCCTGAGTCCGATGAGGGGGTTTCGGGATGTAGGGTAGCCTTCTGCATGCCCAACTTTGGCGATTCCTACGTCGCGTCGATCCTGGTCGGTGCCACACGACTGGCGATGCACCATGGGATGCAGCTTCAAATCGTTGGCGTTGAGTCGGAGGAGCGCGAGGTCTCGCGCATCCGCGACGCGGTTGCGAGCGGTGTCAATGCGCTGCTTGTCTATCCGAGTTCGCGGTTTGCCGATGCCAGGCTGTATGCGGAACTGGCTGAGCGCAACTTCCCAATCGTGCTCTTGGATCGTTACTACACCCAATATGATACGGACTGGGTCGTCTTCGACGACGAAGGGGCTGGCTACGCGCTCACAAGGCACCTCATCTCGCGGGGTCACCGGCGGATCGCGATCTTCCCGGGGCACGAGGTGATGGTCACAAGTGTCCATGGGCGTATTCAGGGATATCGGCGAGCGTTGGAAGAGGCGGGCATTCCCTTTGACGAGGACTTGATCTGTTTGGATGTTTATGATACGCTCTCCCCAGCCACGATCAACGTCAACGAGTCCAGCCACCTGCGCCTCTTCAACCGTCTTCGACGCGATAGCATCACGGCGATGGTCGCCATCAACCAGTATGTCGCACTTCAGATGAATCTGGACCTGATGAAGATCAAGAACGAGATGATGCGTGCGGTGATCGAGGGGCGCAGCGGTCTGGTGCTGGAGGAGCCTGGCGTCGAGATCGCGGCGATCAGCCACCGGTCGATGGGCCGTGAACAGGCAGCGCTCGTGGTCCTGGCCATCCAGTCAGGAGAGGCGATGGGCGAGTATGCGATGGATATCTTGGTTCGGCGTATGGCTGCGAGCGGTGATCTGCCGCACCAGCGCGTTGTGATCCCCATGGAGGTTGTGCCGATTGTGTAATTTGGCATTCGGTACGATAATGCTTTAGACTAGGGTAGTTTGGTATGGAAGGGGGGTGGTCTCCGAAACGATAGTGAGAATAGCGTACGCCGACGTCGTAGAACCCGTAGTATGAATCGAACTCACGTTGCAGGAGGATAGAATCCATGTTGCGAAAGGTCATGTACCTTGCAGTCGCAGTCTTGATCGCAGTGATGGCGGTCGGCTGCGGTGGCGCCGCCACCGAGGTGGTTCCCACCGAAACGCCCTCCGTCATTCTCCCCCCAGTCGAGGAGATCGACGAGGATAAGCCAACGGCGACACCCAAGCCGACGGCGACCACGGCTCCTGTTGAGGAAGAAGAGACCGAGGAACCGGTGTCCGATTTCGTGGAGTTCCAGGTCAATGGTGTTACGATGGACTTCAGCCGCACCGAGGCCATCATCAGCGACCAGGTCGACTTCTCGATCTTCGATAGCTTCAACCCCTTCATCCCCAACGGCTGGCACTATCAGAACGGTGTCCAGCAGTACGTGGTTGAGTTCATGTGGTACACCAACTACGCCACCGGCGAGATCATCCCCCGGTTGGGCGAGAGCTGGGAGTACAACGACGATTACACCGAGCTGCGCCTGTACCTGCGCAAGGGTGTGACGTGGAACGACGGCGAGGCCTTCACGGCTGACGACGTGGTCTACACGCTGAATATGGCCAAGGACCCCAACTACCAGGACCTGAGCGGTACCGCCATCAACGCCGCGAAGTTCTGGAGCAACGTCTACGCCGCCGATGACTACACCGTCGTCATCGAGATGACCGAGCCCCGCCCCCGCCAGCACCTGGATTTCTGGTGCAAGATCGTCGGTGGCCGGCTGATCGTCCCCGAGCACATCTGGTCGCAGGAAGACGCCCATACCTTCACGAACAACCCGCCGGTCTTCACGGGCCCTTACGAGCTGTACAAGGTCTATCCTGACAACAAGGTGTTCGTGTGGGTTCGGAACGAGGATTACTGGGGCAAGGCCATTGGCAACTTCCCCGAGGCCAAGTACGCCATCTACCGCACCGGCCCTGGCGCCGAGCAGCAGTTGGCTGAGGTCAAGGAGAACAATATGGACATCTTTGGTCTGGCCTATGACACCTGGAAGACCAACCAGGCTGACATTCCCCAGATCAACCAGGTTGTCTATGTTGACCCGTGCCCGCGCGCTGCGTGGTTCAACACCGCTTCGAACGAGCACCTCGCCAAGCCTGAGTTCCGCCGCGCAATGTCGATGTTGATGAACCGCGAGAAGTGGGGCGCCAACATCTGGAACCCGCCGTCGATCCCCGCCAAGGGCCTCTGGGCGATGTACAAGAACCTCGATAAGTTCATCAACGAGGAAGCCAAGGAGACCTGGGGCACGCTCAAGTACGATCCCGATGCGGCGCTGGCGCTGCTCGAGAGCATCGGTTACTCCAAGCAGGGTGATATGTTGATGGGTCCCGATGGCACGCAGGTCAAGCTCGCTGTCACCACGCCCTCGGGTGTGGGTGGTGGTGAGTACCTGATGGGTCAGGACTTCACCGAGGAACTGAAGCTCTTCGGTGTCGACGCGACCTTCGAGTATCAGCCCACCTTCTGGGACAACGAGTCCGCTGGCGCTTACGAGATCGGCTTCTGGTGGCTCTGCGGCGCGACCGTGGATCCGACCGAGCTGTACGGTGGGTACACCTGCGAGCGTGTCATGCCGGTTGGCGAGCTCGCCACTCAGGGCAACAGCATGCGCTATTGCAATGAGGAGTTCGATGCGACGCTGCTCGAGCTCAATGCGGTCGACCCCGACAATCCGGATGCGATGCCGCTCTACATGAAGATGTTCGATCTGTGGATGCAGGATCCGCCCGGTGTCCCGCTAATCGAGACCTACTACACGGTTAGCTACAACACGACCTACTGGGACGGCATGCCGTCGAACGAGAACCTCTACACCGTTCCGTTCAACTGGTGGGGCCAGATCATCGAGGTCTACTTCAACACCACAGCCAAGTAATCTGGCTTCTGGTAACTGGTGGTTCCCGCACCCCTCCAGGGGTGCGGGAACCCCTCGAGAGCGTAGGCTCGGTGTGCGATGGGCGAAGGGCGCCCCTGGGGGGGCCCGACCGCGATTCGGCGAGTCGGGATGGAAGCGAAGGATGCCATACCGTCATCCTGAGCGAAGCGAAGTCATTCGGGACTGGGTCCCGTGGGGTCTTCGTTCCCCTCAGGATGGCGTGCCGGGTCAACTCGGCAGAGCCAGCCCCCAACGCGATGTGATCCTGTATGCCGAGGCTGCCCGATCGCTTCAAACGCTTGTTAGAGAGGACTAAATGAGAAAACTACTTCGGAAGTACCCTGTCCTGGGCTATTACTTCAACAAGCTCTTTACCTATTTCATCACCATCTTTGGGGCGCTCACCATCACGTTCTTCGTGTTTCGTCTGATCCCCACCAACCCGATTCAGAACTGGGTGCGGTCGCTGGAGCGACAGTACTCTGTCACGATCGAGGGTGGGTCGGACATGGCGGCTGCCTACATGGAGAAGTTCGGGATGAACGGCACCCTCTGGGAGCAGTACGTGCGCTACTTACGCAACCTGATCCTCGAGGGCGATCTTGGGCCCTCCTTCATCAACTTCCCCACGCCGGTGTCGGAGCTGATGGTCAAGGCGATCCCGTGGACGATCACGTTGTTGAGTGTCTCCATCGCCATCTCCTGGAGCCTGGGGTTGGTGATTGGGTCGATCGCGGCCTGGTTCCGCGACAATGCGATCAGTGACCTGATCACCAATGTGGCGATCGGCCTCTCGCAGGTTCCGGCCTACTTGCTTGCGCTGTTCCTGGTCCTTTTCCTGGGCTATCAGTGGCGGTTGTTACCCACCCGTGGGGCCTACGATGCACAGTATGCGATCGGGTGGAACTGGCCCTTCATTAAGAGCGTGGTGAGCCACAGCATCCTTCCGGCGTTGGCGATCGTCGTTGTGTCGCTCTCCGGTTGGATCCTGTCCACACGTTCGCTGGTGATCAGCAACATCGGCGAGGACTATCTCCTCTATGCCGAGGCCAAGGGGCTCAAGCCGCGCAAGATCATGATCGGCTACGCCCTGCGCAACGCGATGCTGCCGCAGGCCACGGGGTTGGCGCTGACGATGGGGTCGATGATGAATGGCCAACTGCTCATTGAGAACATGTTCGTCTATCCGGGACTGGGCCAGGTCATGGGGCGTGCCGTCGGCATCTTCGACTACAACACGATGATGGGCATCATGATCCTCTCGGTCGTCAGCGTGATGACGGCAAGTCTGATCGTCGACCTGCTGCTGCCCGCGATCGATCCGCGCATCCGCACCGCCATCAAGGCATAGGAGGGCACCATGCTGAGTTTTCTTAAGAGCTGCTGGCGCTCCAGTGGCAAGTTCAGATTTGGCGTGATTGTGCTTGCCCTTCTCGTCGCGGTGGCTATCGCCGCTCCGCTGATCTACCGACCTATCATCGGGGATGTGAGTCCCGCACGGCCGGGAACGTTCAGCCGTTGGATGCCCCCTTCGAGCGCCCACCCGCTGGGCACGGATGGCCATGGACGCGATCTGCTGACGGACTATCTCGCCGGCTTGCGCACGACGTTGCAGATCGGCTTCCTGGCTGGCACGGTCGCATCCGCAGTTGGTATCGTCGTCGGCTTCTTCTCGGCCTACAAAGGCGGATGGGTCGACTCGGTACTGCTAACCTTCACCAATATGCTCATCGTCATCCCATCTTACCCGATCCTGGTGGCGATCGCCCTGGTCACGCCGGAGCTGGGCATCGGAGTTATGGCCCTGATCCTCGCCTTCTTCAGTTGGGCGTATACGGCTCGGACCATCCGTGCCCAGGTGATGACGATGAAGGAGCGTCCCTATGTGGAGTTGGCCAAGGTCTCGGGCCAGAGTGATGTCAAGATCATCTTCACCGAGATCCTGCCCAACCTGACGCCTTACCTGCTGATGGGCTTTGCCTTCGCCGTGGTCGGTGCGATGGTGTCGGAGGTCGGTCTCGAGGCGATTGGCCTGGGGCCCTCCAACATCATCACGTTGGGCCTGATGATCAACTTCGCCAACGGCTGGGGCGTGTACAGCATGGGGCGGCTGGAGGTTCTGCTGATTCCCGTGGGCGCCCTGGTCCTGATCTTCGTGGCGATTACGATGATCAACCGTGGTATGGAGGAGTACCTCAACCCACGCCTGCAGAAAGTGACCACGGAGAAGTAATGATGAATGCACAAGCAATGCCAAAAGTGGATGAACAGACACTGCTGGACATCAAGGGCCTGAAGATCTGGTACCGCACCACGCGGGGCAATGCTCAGGCGGTGGATGGCGTGGACCTGATCATCAAGCGCAATGAGATCTTTGGCCTGGCAGGTGAGTCGGGATGTGGCAAGACGACGCTGGCCCGGGGTATTCTGGGGCTGACCAAGCTGCCGGGCTATATCGAGGCAGGCGAGGCCGTCTACTATCGCCAGGTTTCGGGCTCGAGTGTCGTGGGTCAGGATCTGCTCACCCTGCCCCCTCGCGAGATGCGCCAGATGCGTTGGCGCAATATCGCCTACGTGCCTCAGGGGGCGATGAACGTGCTCAGCCCGACGCTGCGCATCGAGAAGCAGATCCAGGACGCGATCTTCGAACACAGCGACATGTCCAAGGAGCAGGCCCGGGCCAGGATGCTCGAATGCATGGAGATGGTGGGCCTGGAGCCCACGGTCGCGCGCATGTATCCGCATGAGTTGAGCGGTGGGATGAAGCAGCGTGTGACCATTGCCGCGGCGATCTCGCTGAAACCCGGCCTGATCATCGCCGATGAGCCCACGACGGCGCTGGACGTCAACGTCCAGCAGGTCATCCTGCAGGAGCTGAAGGACATCGCCGCAAGCCTGGGCGTGACCCTCATCTACGTGACCCACGATATGGCGGTGCACGCTGAGATGGCGGACCGGATGGGGATCATGTACTCGGGGTTGATGGTCGAGGTAGCGCCGGTGATCGAGACCTTCAAGGAGCCGCTGCACCCCTATACTCAGGGACTGATCGCTTCCATTCCGGCCATCGGTGGAGATCGCACGCGGATGGTTGGCATCCCCGGCAACGCGCCGAGCCCGCTGGCCTGGCCGTCTGGCTGCCGGTTCCACCCTCGTTGCCCCAAGGCGATGGAGATCTGTCGGGAGACAATGCCTCCAATGCTCGAGGTAGCACCCGAGCACTATGTGGCCTGCCATCTCTACCCGACGCCGATCTCGGGCGCTACGCCTGTTTCAGGCGCTACGCCTGTTGCAGGCGCGACGCCTGTATCCGAGGAGCTGAACTAATGACCGAGCTCAAAGAAAACGCACCGGTTCTCGATGTTCGGAATGTCTCGAAGATCTTCAACATTCCTACGCCGGGCTTCGAACGGCAGTACATCGCCGCGGTCGACCAGGTCTCACTGATCCTGCAGGAGAAGCCGGCGAAGATCGTGTCGCTGGTCGGTGAGAGCGGCAGCGGCAAGACCACGCTTGCGCGGATCATGCTGGGGCTCACTCCCCCAACGCGTGGCGAGGTCCTGTACAAGGGCAAGCAGATCGTGGAGCTGAATAAGGAGGAGTGGTGGGATTTCCGGCGCAATGTTCAGCCGATCTTCCAGGACCCCTTCGGTATCTACAACCCCTTTTACCGGGTCGATCGCGCACTGGATATCACGATCAAGAACTTCGGTCTTGCCAGTTCCAAGGATGAGGTCTATGCGCTCAAGGCGGAGGCCCTGCGCGCGGTGGACCTGCGTCCCGATGATGTGATCGGGCGCTACCCGCACCAGCTCAGCGGTGGCCAGTGCCAGCGCGTGATGTTGGCGCGCACGCTGTTGTTGCGTCCCAGAATCATTGTCGCTGACGAGCCCGTTTCGATGATCGATGTGGCCGTCCGCATGCTTTTCCTCAACATCCTGTTGGACTTCCGTGATAAGTACGACATCTCGTCGCTGATGATCACGCACGACCTGGCGACCGCCTACTACATGGGTGGACCGATGATCGTGTTATGCTTCGGTCGCGCGGTGGAGTCGGGTGACATCATGCAGTTGCTCAACAATCCCGCGCACCCCTATACCCAGCAGTTGTTGGCGGCGATTCCTACGCCCGATCCGACGCAACGCTGGGAGACGCGGGCCAATGTCAAGATCACGGATCGCCCGCTGACGCACGAGGGCAAGAAGTGCGTGTACGTCGCGCGTTGCCCGTATGCGATGCCGATCTGCTCGCAGCAGCGGCCGCCTGACTATATCGTCGAGGAGGGCCACTATGCGGCTTGCTTCCTCCACCAGGACAAGCCGAAGGTCAGCGAAGTGATGATGTCAGCCAAGGCGACGCGGCGAGCCGAACAGGTTGCGCGCACGCATGGTGAGGACTGAACGAGCATAGGAGTTGTGACGCGCCGTGACAATAGGTGTCCTATGCGATTGAGACGGAGGACCGTCTAGGTGGCGAACAGCCTGCAGAAATGGGTAGGTGACCAGACTCTGCAGGCTGTATTTTTGGCACATTGTAGGCACATTTCAGGAAGGTCAGGAGATCGATGAAACCACTTAAGCTAGCACTGATCGGAACTGGTGGCATTGCGCAGACGCATATGCGCGCGTTGGCCAAGACGGACCAGATCGAGGTCGTCGCGGTCTGCGATATCGTCGAGGAGAAAGCGGCCCGGACCGCCAAGGAGTATGGCGTCCCGAAGGTCTTCGTGGACTACCACGATATCCTCGAGATGGATGAGGTCGAGGCCGTCAGCATCTGTACGTGGAACCAGGCGCACGCTGCTCCCGCCGTGGATGCACTCCATGCGGGCAAGCACGTTCTGGTTGAGAAGCCCATGGCCGCAACGCTCGTCGACGCTACCGCGATGGCGAAGGCTGCCAAGGAGACCGGCCTGATCCTGATGGTCGGCGTTCAGCCCCGCTTTGGCTTCGCGCGCAAGACTGCGAAGGCGATTGCCGAGTCTGGTGCCCTGGGTGACATCTACTACGCGGAAGCGGTGGCGTGCCGCCGCTGTGGCATCCCCGGTGGCAGCTTCATCCGCAAGGAGACCGCCGGGATCGGCACTGTGGCCGACATCGGTGTCTACGCGCTGGACGAGGTGCTCCACATCATGGGCCACCCGAAACCCGTTGCGGTGTCGGGTATCGCCAACAACATCCTTGGCAAGACCCACCACCCCGTCGAGGGTTCCTGGAAGTGGGTGCCCGAGGACCTGAGCGTCGAGGACTTCGGCGTCGCGAGCGTGCGGTTCGAGAACGGGGCGCTGATGGTCTTCAAGACCTCGTGGATCATGCACATGGACTCCCTGGGCACCAACCTGGTCCTGGGCACCAAGGCCGGTCTGAAGATGCACCCGCTGACGCTCTTCACCCACCAGTATGAGCGGATGATCGACATCACGCCGCAGCCGGGTGACAAGGATGGCGATCTCTTCCTGGCCAAGAACATGGCGTTCGCCGAGGCCATCTGGGAGGGCAAGCCGTCCCCGATTCCCGCGCACGAGATGCTGATCACCAACGTGATCATCCAGGGCCTGATCGACTCGGCGGCTGCCGGTCGCGAGGTCGCGGTATCGGTTCCGGAGATCTAGGTTCGTTGATGTTGCGCTGGACGGCTTCCTGGAGTCTCAGTCTATGCCTGTTAGGGGTGAGCGTTGTGCTGATGGGTTGTAGCGCACTCGCTGGCCCCGTCTCTCGGGAGCGTCTGGCTCACCCATCGTCTGGTCTTGAGACGCTCTGGGTCGTTGACCCGGAGCGTCTCAATCCTGCCGAGCAAACGTTGGCGCTTACGTTGCAGGGTCTCGTGGCCGAGGGGCCATCGGCGATCTGGATCAAGGACAGGGGGATGGTTGCCCTGGTCCTGGAGGATCTGGTCGCGGAGGGTGTGCAGACCCCGGATGCAGGGTCTGTCTGGGATCTTGTGGCCGAGTTTCGCGATGCGATCGCCGGCATGGTGCTCTATGATCTGGGCACCGATAGCATCAACGTCGCCACCTCACTCTGCGGTCCGCTGCAGGCGGTCGCTATCGACAGCTCGTTGCAGGCGGCGGCTGAAGCCGCAGGACTTGAGGTCCTGGCAGATGTCCGTGGGATGGACGAGGTTCAGGCTTTTGCTGAGTATGGGGCCCTTTTCACGCCCCCTGCTGGAACAGAGGGACGCCCGGCGCTGTTGATCGAACAGGCCGAGACCAAGAATGCTCACTTGCGCGACTTTGCCGTCGCCCGCAGAGCGTTCACCGTCTATGGGTTGGATCCGACTGATCACGCGCGTATCGCCACCGCGCTGGGTCACGACCTGACCGCCTTTGGATGGGGTTCGGACGAATACGAGTGGATTCTCCAGATCAGCAGCGAGGGCGGTGCAGGCATCCCTGCGGACTGGTCACGCAATCTGTCGGTGCTGCAGCGCATCCCGGCAACGCTGCCCGAACGGCCTCATCCGACGGTCCGTCCGGTGCGGGAGGGAGAGCGCATCGTCGCCTTCGTGATGAGCGATGGGGACAACATCCAGTGGATGGGAGGGCAGTTCGTCTCTGCCGAAGGTTTCTGGGCAAGCCCCCAGCGAGGGGAGTTTGCGATGACGTGGGAGATGGCGCCGCTGCTGGCGGAGGTATATCCGCGAGCCCTGGCCCACTTCTACGGGACTGCAAGCAGCGGTCGTGCAGTCGATGACTTTGTCGCCGGACCCAGCGGGGTCGGGTACGCGTTTCACAACTACCTCCCGGATAGAGAGGCCTTCGCCCGGCGTACGGCTGCCGCGATGAAGGCCACCGATCTGACGATCGCTACAATGCTGAACGCCAACGGGGGGATGGAGCAGAGCGCTGAGTTGTTGGCGCAACCGGAGATCATGGGCGTGATCTACAAGGACTACTCGCCCTACAACGCCAAGGAGGGCCGCATCTTCTGGCACGAGGGCAAACCGTGTGTGAGCTACCGGTACCTGCTCTGGGACCCGTCGTACAAGAACAGCCCGGAGGGCGTGGCTGAGGCCATCGCCGGTCTGCCGGCGTCGCCGCAGACCGACCAGAACAGCTATGCCCTCATCAACGTCCACGCGTGGTCGTTTGAGGAGATCGGGGGGCCGATGGAGGCCGTCGCCCGCACCACCGAGCTTTTGCCGCCCAGGACCCGCGTGGTCACTGCAGAGGAACTCATTGTTCTCCTGCGGGAGAACTTTGGGGTGCCCATTCAGTAGTTGGGCATCGGAAGCATCAAAAGCATCAGCAGTATCAAAGGCGTCACCGTATTCACATCACAGTAAAGACGAGGAGAGTTAAATGTTACGCATTGCAATGCTTAGTATGGCGCACGTTCACGCCAATGGCTATGCCAAGGCCGTTGTGGACCACCCTGAGGCCGAAATCGTCAAGATCTGGGAGGATGATCCAGGTCGCGGCGCCGCCGCTACCGAGCGCTTTGGGATCCCCTACGAGACTGACCTGGAAGCCGTTGTCGCCAGCGATGACGTCGATGCCGTTGTCGTTAACGCCTTCACGAGCCAGCACCCCTGGGTCATCAAGACCGCGTTGAAGTACGGCAAGCACGTGTTCACCGAGAAGGCGCTGTGCGTCAAGACCGAGGATGCGGACGCGATCGTCGAGGCCGTCAACAAGAGCGGCGCCAAGTTCATGATCTCGCTGCCCAGCCGCACGCGACCCGAGACCCTCTTCATGAAGAAGGTCCTGGATGCGGGCTGGCTTGGCGACATCACGTTCATGCGCGCGCGGGTTGCTCACAATGCCGCCCTC
>JAXDDP010000187.1:0-19864 GCA_034676785.1 Anaerolineae bacterium
ATGTGAGGGCTACTGCGCCGCGTCAATCGCCGCGGCGACCGCGAGCGTCAGTCCCTTGACGATGTTGTCGAGCGACATGCTGGGCTGGTTGGGCTTGGTGATCACCTGTTCGGGCAGGAACGGGACGTGGATGAAACCGCCGCGCATCGCAGGGTACTTCTTCTCGATCGTGTAGAGCAGGCCATACATCAGGTGGTTGCACACGAAGGTGCCCGCGCTGTTCGAGACCGAAGCGGGCAGTCCCCCCTCACGAATCGCAGCGACCATCGCCTTGATTGGCAGCGTGGCAAAGTAAGCGCTCTTGCCATCCGCATAGATCGCCTCATCGACTGGCTGGTTACCTTCGTTATCGGTGATGCGCGCGTCGTCGACGTTGATAGCAACGCGCTCGGGGGTGATATCGAAGCGCCCCCCGGCCTGACCAATGGCGATAGCGATGTCGGGTTTCTCGCGTTCCAGTGCCGCGTTGAGGACCTCCAGTGCCTTCCGAAAGACGGTGGGGACCTCGACTTTGACGATCGTGGCGCCCGCGATCTCATCAGGCAACAGCTTGACGGCCTCGAACGCGGGGTTGATGCTCTCGCCACCGAAGGGGTCGAATGCGGTCATCAGCACTTTCATCTCAAAGCTCCTTTCGAGTGAGCGGGAAAATGGCCCTATGCCACCACCGTGTCACCGGTGGCGACACAGGGCCCCTGTATGTTACCAGAATCGTCCGTCGCGTGACCTCTAGAACGCCCAGAAGTACATCAGGATGATGTGGACGATGAGCATCGCGATGGCGACGGGAACCTGGCTGATGATCACCCGGTTCTTGTTCTTGGTCTCGAGGATCGCCGCGGGCACGATGTTGAAGTTGGCGGCCATGGGTGTCATCAGCGTGCCGCAGTATCCCGCCGTCAACGCGAGCGCACCGGCAACCCAGGGATTGGCGCCCTGCGAATAGACGAAGGGGATACCGATGCCGGCGGTGATGACGGCGAAGGCAGCAAACGCGTTGCCCATGATCATCGTGAACAGGGCCATACCGACGCAGTAGGCGATGACGCCGGCCAGGATGTTGCCCTGGGGCAGGATGCCGGAGATGCCATCGGCGATGACCTGGCCGACTCCGGCGGCGCTGAAGAGCGCTCCCAAGGCTGCCAGGAGCTGCGGCAAGATGCTGACCGCGCCCACCTGTTGCAGCAACCGGCTGCCGTCGTAGGGGATGTCCTTGGGATGTGCCTTGGTCATCACCATCGCAATGATCGTGGCGATGATGGCGCCAAAGCCCAGACCCACGAGGCCGCCCAGTTTGGTGAACTGGCCGACGAGGAAGGCAACGACGGCGATGGCCAGTGCCGGGATGAAGAGCTGGTTGCCAAGTTTCAGTGAGTGCTCCTCGCGGAACGCATCGGTCGAGTTCTTGAGCGAGCCGATGTTGACCTGCTTGGTCGCGGTCAAGACGCCCATCAGGACCACGGCGACGCCGATGACAGCGGGCGGGACGTGGGGGCCGGCGATGAACGTGAAGGCCAGGAGCACCCAGAAAGCGGCGCTGCCGATCTTGGTCTTGAGTTCCGAATCGACGTAGCAGAAGTAAGCGGTGGCCAGACAGACGAGGCCACAGAGAATGTACATGATCTCCAAGAGTGTGTTAACCATGGCGATAGCCTCCTCTTAGTTCTCGGCCTGCGGCTGCTTGGCAGCCAACCGCTTGGCAAGCTTGCGGTCGAAGAAGTAGTTCTGGATCAGCGTAGCGATGAAGGCGACGACCGCGATGGGGATCGATGCAAGTGAGACTTGCTCTGGCGTGACCACGACATCGAGTTCCGCCAACGTACCCACGATCAGGAGGACGCCACCCGCAGCGATGAAGACGTTCTGGCCATAGAAGTTGCCATAGTTCTCCGCGGCGGCGGAGTGTCCCTTGATTAACTCCTTGGTTTCCTCATCCACAGACTCGAACTTCACCTCTGCGGCGCCGAGGGCCATCGGGTAGACGAGCGGGCGGATGAACTGCACGTGGCCGCCCAGGCGTAGCGAGAAGGCAGCAGCCAGCTCGCGCACCACCATGTAGATGGTCATAACGCGACCGGCGGTGGCAGCCTTGATGCTGCGGATGGCACGTCCAGCCACCTCGCGCAGGCCGTACCGCTCCAGGATGCCAATCACAGGCAACGTGATCAGGAAGAGGGTCATGTAACGGTTTGTGGTGAAGGCTGTCCCCAGCGTTGTGAGGATCTCTCCAACGCTCAGGCCACCGACCAGGCCCGTCACAATTCCGGCGACGAGGACAACGCCAATGGTGTCCAGGCGCAGCGCGAATCCGGCAATCACAATGAGTACACCGATCAGCTTGAGCACAGACCACCTCCAAGTAAAGTAGGGAAAGGGAACACGGTACCGCGACCCCGCCCGGGTACCATACCTATTGTAGGCTTGTCCGAATAGCATGCAATATGGAACAAGGTGAACTTGTTGCCGGGGGCATGGGGAAAGCGAGATCCTGGGTACGGACGGTCACCTCAGCGACGCCGTCGCTGAGGTGACCGTGTACACATCAGGGCGTCACTCGATGGCCTGGTCGAACGTGGGTTTGAGGGCGGGATAGAGGCCCCGATAGAGCGGGTAGAGCGTCTCGTAGATCGCGACCTGCCTGGACTGCGGCGTAACGCGGTCCACGACCTTCACCGCAGCCGTGCAGGCCTCCGGGACGCTGTCCCACGCGCCGGCCCCAACGCCTGCCAGCACTGCGGCACCGTAGGCCGCGCCCTCGGTCGTGTTGACCGTGACAAGCTCACTATCCATGACATCGGCAAGGATCTGGCGCCAGAGCGGGCTCTTGGCACCACCACCGGAGACGCGCACCTGGGAGATCTGCCCCAAACCCGACTGCTTCATCAGTTCCATACTGTCGCGCAGCCCGAAGGCGACGCCCTCAAGTACGGCGCGGGTCATATGTGCTCTAGCGTGACGGAGCGTGAGCCCGACAAAGCCTGCACGTGCCAGGGGGTCGGGGTAGGGCGTACGTTCGCCGGTGAGATAGGGCAGGAAGAGCAGGCCCTCGGCGCCTGCGGGGACTGCGGCGGCAGCCGCGGTCAACGCATCAAAGGAAAGGTCCGGGGCGAGTGTGTCGCGGAACCATTGCAGGCTGCCCGCTGCCGAGAGCATCACGCCCATCAGGTGCCACGTGCCCGGCACGGAATGGCAGAACGCGTGCAGCCGTCCCTCGGGCTCGATGAAGGGACCTCCGGTAGAGGCGAAGACGACGCCCGAGGTGCCCAGCACCAGGCTGACGATGCCCGGTTCGACGGCACCGACGCCCACCGCACCCGCTGCCTGGTCGCCACCGCCACCGACGACCGGTGTGCCGGCTTTGAGCCCGGTCGCCTCCGCGGCGGCCTTGCTGATCACGCTCGTTACCGCGGGGCCTTCGAACGTCGGCGGGAGCCAGGACGCGGGGATCTCCAGTGCCTCGAGCACCTCGGGCGACCAGTTCCGCGCCTTCAGGTCGAAGAGCACTGTGCCAGCAGCCCCGGCCTTGTCCGTGCCGTAATCGCCGGTGAGCCGGTAGCGGATGTAGTCCTTCGGCAGCAGGATCTGTGCAGCCCTGGCATAGAGTTCGGGCTCGTTCTCCCGGACCCAGAGAATCTTGGGTGCTGTGAAACCGGTCAGTGCCTTGTTGCCCGTGATCTGGATGAAGCGCTCAAGCCCGACCCGGGCGTGGATCTCATCGCACTGTGCGCCGGTCCGTTGGTCGTTCCAGAGGATTGCGGGGCGCAGAACCTCGCCGCGGCTGTCGAGCAGCGTCAGTCCGTGCATCTGCCCGGTCATACCAACGGCAGCCACGTCGTCGCCTGATGCACCTGCATCAGCAAGGGCCCGGCGGATGCTGGCGACGATTCCTTCCCACCAATCGTGAGGATCCTGCTCGGACCAGAGCGGTCTTGGAGTGGATAAGGGGAGAGGGCTGGTCGCGCTGCTCACCACGCCACCCGTCTCGTCGATCAAGAGCGCCTTCGCGCCCGTGGTCGAGACATCGGTGCCAAGGAAGAGACGATGGGTCATGGGTGCCTCCTGAGAGTATGACTCGTGACCAGAAGCGGTCGGAGATGCTGGACTGGCGAATGCTCGGCGGAGTGCCTGTGCTCCTTCGCCGATTCATAGCCTCCGGCTCCCCTAGTCGTCCTGTTTGAAGCTCGTGCGCAGCTCTTGCGTCTTGCCGGTGGCTGCGGCGCGGTAGCCGGCCTCAATGATGTCGATGACGTGGCGGGCGTGCTCCGCTGTGACGGTCGACGGTGTCCCATCGCGAACCCAATCGACGAGCTGCATCATGTCCTCAAAGACGTGATACTCCCGCAGCTGAGTGTGGACCCCGCTGACGTGCGGTGGGAAATCGCCGGGACGCTTGAGATCTTCATCGCCCAGCCTCGTTCCCACGACCGCGCCAGCGGTGCCGTAAAGGTTGGGCTGGAAGCCCTGCGTGACCGTGCCCGCAGCCGTTGCGTGGACAAAGGCAAAGAGCGCCTCGCCGAAGTCGAGGAGGAGCACTGTGTTGTCATCGATATCGCACGGAATCGGCTTCCCGTGGTAGTCGCGTTCGGTGATGACCTGGCCCGACAAAGCGGTGACGCGCTGTGCCGGTCCCAGAATGCCGGTCAACGTATGCAGACAGTAGACCGTCACGTCGTATTGCGGGCCGCCTCCCGGCTTGCGGTAGTACCAGGTTGGGTCGACGTCGGTCAGGATATCCTCTCCAGTCCGAAACTCCTCATTCATGTGGTAGGTGCCCACACCCGCCGTGCCGGTGATGGCCCATACGAGGCGCCCGATCTGCCCGTCGCGCACGGCCTGTCGAATGCGGCGGTTGTGGGGATAGAGTATCTGTCCAGGCGAGGCCACGACACGCACGTCGCGCGCTGTGGCTGCTGCGATGATAGCATCGGCTTCATCCACCGTCGTCGTCATCGTCTTGTTGAAGTGGATGTGCTTTCCCGCCTCGATGGCCCGCAGCCCCTGCTCGTAGTGCAGACCGATAGGCGAGCAGAGCGTCACCGCGTCGACGTTCGGGTCGGCGAGCAGTTCCCCATAGGACAAGTACCACGACGGGACGCCGTAGGTGCGCGCGGCGGCCTCCGCACGGCCTGGCACCGGATCGCAGACGGCTGTCACGCGGACCCGGTCTGCCACATCCGGCTGTGTAAGGTGCGTCAATGCCCCGCGGATGCCAATCGCGCCGGTTCCCACCACACCCATACCCACGCTGGTATCCATCCGTCACCCTCCTCAGACTCGCACCAGAGCGAACGGCGGCACCCTCCGCGCCCACCGATCGCCTGCTCTCTTGCAGCCTACCACCGACCTAAAGATACTCGCGCCAACTCGTCGTGTGTTGCCAGCCTACGGTGTCCTTGAGGCGTTGGTTGCTGAGGAACGAGGCGTGACCGACGAGGTCCTGAACCAGATCAAGGTACTCGGGACGGTAACGCCGGATGAGCTCAAGCGACGGCTCGAGCGCTGTCGTGTCATCGGCGTTGCAGAAGTAGACGCCGTGGGGCTCGATGCTATCAGCCTTCTCCATCAGCAGCCGATGTGCTGAGGCGACGTCCTCGCTGCCCACCCAGGCCCACAGCCACGGATTCCAGCCGGGGGCTGGCTCTGCGTGGCGCGCCATGTCGCGCCGGCGGGCCTCATTGCAGATCCCCGCGGCGCGTATCGAGTAGGTGCGCATGCCGTAGGCACGCGTGTAGGAGTCGAGGAGCAGTTCGCCCGCCAGCTTACTGTACGAGTAAGCATCCTCGACGTCCGAGGGGTGGGCCTCGTCGACCGGGAAGGCTCTGAAGGGGAAGGGGCGGTCGCTGATGCGGTAGCCGTGGCCCAGCGCGCAGTTACTGCCAGTCATAACGAAGGTATCGATATCGTTGCGTAGCGCCGCCTGGAGCAGGTAGTAGAGCCCCATGACGTTGGTGCGCATCGTCTGGTCGAAGGGGACGCCGCGCTCGGCGAACTGCGCGCGAAGCACGGGGTGGTCCGACGGTGACGGCTCCGCACCCAGGTGCTGGATCACGTCCATACCTTTTGCCGCAGCCGCACAATCTTCAAAGGAGTTGAGATCACCCTGGATCCAGGGCCACTGCCGGAGAGCCTCTGCCGGCTCGTGCCTTGAGAACAGCCGCAGTTCGTGACCCGCCCCAGCCAACTCGCGGACGACGTAGGGGCCCAGCCTGCCGCTGGCGCCCGTGACAAGAATGCGCATGTCCGATCTCCTTTCGTGGTAGCAGGTGAAAGTTAGCATTCAGCACAAGGCCAACGCTGCTGGCAGAAGGGAGTATAAGTTGCCAGCCTCAAAGCGTCAACCGGGCGAGGGAGTCTGTGCTCATGCCGCGCGCCTGACTTCCTGTTTCGGCGAGCGGCTACATATTGACATATCCTGGTATAGCAACTATACTGTATAAGGCATATTCACATAACGATTGCATTAGGCGAGTTCATATCGCCCTCACGCCATGCGGCGGGGCGAGAGGATGAGACCGACGTGCACGTTCCTCCTTGGAGCTGGCTTGACCAACAGGTTCAGAAGCGGCTCGAACTGACGACTGCTTCTCCTGTCTGCTTGCGTGTCTTTAAAGCACCGCAGTCCTCGTTCAAGTCCCTTCACCCCCCAGGAGATCGTCATGCTGATTGCCCGTGTTGTTGGCTCCGCTGTGTCCACGATCAAAGAGGAAACCCTCCGCGGACTTAAGTTGTTGGTCGTCCAAGAAGCCACTCCGGCAAACGAGCTCCGTGGAGAGCCGTTTGTGGCGGCCGATACTGTAGGGGCCGGGGAGGGCGAGCTGGTGCTGGTCGTGGTGGGCAGCGCGGCTCGTCAGACTGACAAGACCCATGATTATCCAGTGGATGCGGCCATCATCGCGATACTGGACTCCCTCGAAGTTGACGGTCAAGTTCCATTCCGCAAGAGCTGAGCAGGCTCCGTGTGCGTGCTTGTGCTCTGCATCGGGTCGTTTTCTGCGCCACTCATAGCGCAGTCGGAATGGTGGCCGGTTCCGCATCAGGCAGCTCTGGCGCCGCCTTGAGTCTTGGGTACGAGTGCAGAGCCGGCTGTGCTGCGTTGGCAGCGTAGGTGCCCAGTGTGACGTCGAATCCCACTCTGACCGTTTGGTTGGAACGTGGCCCGGTAGCAGTTGAGGAGGTGCCTATCGAACGAGCGATGCAACGCGTTACACCACTGACCTAACGTTCAACTACAGAGGTTTCCAAGACTCAGCCCACGGGAGGTGCAAGTTGAATATCAACCAAGTCATCGTGTTCATCATGATGATCTTCATGATGCTTGGTGCGATCGACCGCATCATCGGCAACCGGTTCGGACTCGGGAAGGAGTTCGAAGAGGGCTTCAACGCGATGGGGCCACTCGCTCTCGCGATGGTCGGCGTCGTGTCCCTGGCCCCAGTTCTCGCTAATATCCTGCGGCCAATCGTTGTACCCGTCTACCAGTTCCTTGGTGCTGATCCATCCATGTTTGCCACAACCTTGTTGGCGATTGACATGGGCGGTTACCCCCTGGCCAAGGAACTTGCCTTGACCTCGGAAGCCGCTCTGTATTCGGGCATCATCCTCGGGTCGATGATGGGGGCGACGATCGTCTTCTCCATCCCGGTCGCCCTGGGCATCATCCCCGAAGAAGATCGTCCCTGGCTGGCGAAGGGCATGTTGGCCGGTTTCATCACCATCCCCATCGGGTGCATCGTGGGTGGACTGGTTGCTGGTTGGCCTCTTGGTTTCTGCATCGTCAACATGATTCCGGTGGCCATCGTTGCCGGACTGATCGCGCTCGGTCTCTGGCGCATACCCGAGAAGATGACGCGCGGCTTCGACATCTTTGGCAAGGGCGTGGTGATCATGATCACCATTGGCCTCGCCGCTATCGTGTGGGAGACCATGACAGGCATCGTGCTGATCCCGGGCCTGGCGCCCGTGTGGGACGGCATCCAGATCGTCGGCGCTATCGCTATCGTCCTGTGTGGTGCTTACCCCATGGTCAAGGTGATCATCCGCGTTGCCCAGAAGCCGCTCTCCGCACTGGGTCGTCTGCTGGGTATGAATGAGGTGGCCGCCGGCGGTATGGTCGCCAACCTCGCCAACAACATCCCCATGTTTGCGCTATTCAAGGACATGGACAACCGCGGCAAAGTGCTGAACGCAGCTTTTGCCGTGAGTGCAGCCTTCACCTTCGGTGACCACCTCGGCTTCACTGCTGGCAACGAGCCGCAGCTCATTGTCCCGATGATTGTCGGGAAACTGGTGGCGGGTGCCACCGCAGTCGCGCTGGCGATGTTGGTCGCTCCAAAGTCGGACCTGGAACCCAAGGCGTGAGTGCAGGAGCAGGGATCGAGATCGGTATCGCAAAGGAGACATGACTATGGCAATTCAGATGATCGCGTTGGGCATGATCGAGACCAAGGGTTTGGTCGGAGCTATCGAGGCCGCGGACGCCATGGTGAAGGCAGCCAACGTCACCCTCATCGGCAAGGAGACCATCGGAGGTGGCTACGTCACCGTGATGGTGCGCGGCGATGTGGGCGCGGTCAAGGCAGCGACTGATGCGGGCGCGGCCGCCGCGCAGCGCATTGGTGAGTTGGTCAGCGTCCACGTGATTCCCCGCCCCCACGGGGATGTGGAGTTCATCCTGCCCAAAGTGACCGAGGGGTAGGTGGCTCGTGGCGCGTGACGGTCGCGAGCTGCTGAGCGTCGGCATCGACGTGGGAACGACGACCACCCAGTTGGTCTTCTCGCGTCTGGTGGTCCAAGATGTCGCTCGCATGGGGCAAGTGCCCAGGCTCGAGGTGAGCGCCAAGTCGGTGCTCTACGAGAGTCCGGTCTACTTCACGCCGTTGACCACGCCTGTGCTGGTGGACGTTGATGCTCTCACAGCGTTGGTGCAGCGGGAATACCGAAGTGCGGGCTTTGAGCCAGGGCAGATCGAGACCGGCGCCGTAATCGTGACTGGCGAGATCGCGCGCACCCAGAACGCGGACGCGATTCTGGATGCCATCTCGCACCTCGCGGGTGAGTTCGTGGTGACCGTCGCTGGCCCCAGCGTCGAAGCGCAGATTGCTGGGCGCGGTGCCGGCGCCGCGGCTTACTCTGTGGAGCACTACACTCAGGTGACGAATGTCGACATCGGTGGTGGCACAGCGAATGCTGCCATCTTCCGCGTGGGTGAGCACCTTTCCTCGTCCACACTCGCGGTCGGTGGGCGGCAGCTGGTGATCGAGCGCACCTCGGGCACTGTGCGCCATATAGCACCGTCGGGCCGGATCATCGTGGATGCCCTGAACCTGCCCATCCGTGTCGGAGAGAAGGCAACGCTTGCCGACTTGGACCGGTTCTGCGCCGCTATGGCAGATGTGACGGCGGACCTGATCCTGGGCCAGGAGACTGACCTGGGACACCAGATGCAGCTCACGCCGCCGCTGCAGGGCGCTGACAAGTCGACTGTGGTCTTCCTCTCCGGTGGCGTGGGCGCTTACTACTACGACCCTATCGAGATCCAGTCGTTGACCGACGCCCTGGTCCACGATGACGTGGGACCGCTCTACGCACAAGCGCTGCGACTCAACGCCCGCATCCGGAAGATGAATGTCCAGAGACCAGCGCAGACGTTGCGCGCCACGGTGATGGGCGCCTCAAGTCAGACAGTGACGTTGAGCGGCAGCACGATCTGGGTGGCTCGCGAGCAGTTGCCTCTGCGTAACCTGCCGGTGGTCCGGGCGAGTACGACTCCCGATGAGCTATCGGGCACAGATTCTGCGTCAATCGCTGCCGTGCTGCGGCAAGCAAGTCAGCGCTGGGACGCGGACGAGGATGTGACAAACATTGCGCTGACGATCGACTTACCGCCCCGCCTTGATCACCCAACCCTCACTGCGATCGCCCAGGGCGTGAGCATCTATGCCGATAGGCGAAACGGCGATCGACCGGTTGTGTTGGTCCTGGAGCGTGACTACGCTCAGGCGCTTGGTCAGGCCATTCATGCCCTGCGCCCGACGCTCCCGCTTGTCGTGATCGACCAAGTCGGGCTGGGCGAGGGTGACTTCATTGACATTGGCCTGCCGCTCTTGGGGGGACGCGTCGTGCCCCTCTCTGTGAAAACGCTGATCTTCTACCATGGCTAGTGACGTGCAAGCTCCCGCCTGGCGCATCGACATCCCATGCGCGGGCGGCGCGAGGCACCGGCCCTTAGCACAATAGCCGCCGAAAGGAGGCGCTACATGCTTCTACGTACCAAGCTATTTGGCAAGACCTACGAGTTTGGCTGCATCAAGGAGCTGATGGCCAAGGCCAACGAGGAGAAGTCCGGCGACCGCCAAGCAGGCATCGTCGCCAACAGCGTTGCCGAACGGATGGCTGCCAAGCACGTCTTGGCGGAGGTAACGCTGGAGGTCCTGCGCCAGAACCCTGCCGTACCCTACGACGAGGATGAAGTCACGCGCGTCATCCAGGACGCCGTCAACGAATCCGTCTACAACGAGATCAAGGGGTGGACGGTAGGCGAGTTCCGCGAGTGGCTGTTGGCTGACACCACTAGCGGCGACATGATCCGCAGGGTCAGCACCGGGCTGACAGCGGAGATGGTCGCAGCAGTGACCAAGCTGATGTCGAACATGGATCTGATGGTGGGTGCCAAGAAGATTCGGGTAACCGCCCACTGCAACAACACCATTGGCCTCCCGGGCACGCTGGCCTCGCGCAACCAGCCCAACCACCCCACTGACTCGGTCGAGGGCATCAAGGCCACCATCTACGAGGGACTCTCCTTTGGCTCCGGTGACAGCGTCATCGGCATCAACCCGGTGGATGACTCGCTCGACAGCGTCATGCGCTTGCTGGACATGACCTACGGTGTCATCCAGAAGTGGGAGATCCCGACTCAGAACTGCCTGCTGGCACACGTGTCCACGCAAATGGACGCTATGAAGCGTGGCTCGCCCGTGGGGCTCGTTTTCCAGAGCCTCGCCGGATCTCAGAAGGCAAATGATGCCTTTGGGGTGAGCGTTGGGTTGATGGATGAGGCCTACGCGATGGCACAGAAGTACTGCTGGTCGGGTGGGCCGAACTACATGTACTTCGAGACCGGACAGGGCACGGCGCTCTCGGCAGATGCTCACTACGGTGCCGATCAGCTCACGATGGAAGCTCGGATCTACGGTATGGCCAAGCGCTACAAGCCGTACCAGGTCAACACGGTAGTGGGATTCATCGGCCCGGAGTATCTCTACGACACGGTGCAGATCACGCGCGCCGGGTTGGAAGATCACTTCATGGGCAAGCTAACGGGGATCCCCATGGGATGCGATGCGTGCTACACCAACCACGCTGTTGCGACCCAGAACGACATCGAGAACCTGGAGGTTCTGCTGGCTGCCGCAGGCTGCAACTACTTCATGGGCGTGCCGATGGGCGATGATGTGATGCTGAGCTATCAGTGCACCAGCTACCACGACGCCGCTTCGATGCGGCAGTTGCTTGGGCTCCGCCCTAACCCCGAGTTTGAGGCCTGGATGGAGTCGCTGGGCCTGATAAAGGATGGGAAGCTCACCGCGCTGGCAGGCGATGCTTCGTTCTTCCTGCAGAGATAAGGAGCCACCCTATGGAACAACCGAATGTCAATATCGAGGCAATCGTGCAGGCGGTGGTCGCTGCGCTGAGGAAAGAGGGACAGGCGCCGGCCAGCGGTAGCCAACCGAGCGTCGCCCACGCTCCTGGCGAGTTCGTCATCGACCTGCCAGACCCGACCCTGCCCGAGGCCCGGAAGATCATTGGTGTGGATCACCCCTATGATGCTGAGGGCCTGCGCAACTTGCGCGGGACTACTACGGCGCGGATTGGTGTTGGTCGGGCAGGCCCTCGTCCCAAGACGGGCGCTTTGCTGCTGTTCCAGGCTGACCATGGCGTGACCAAGGACGCGATCTATGGCGTCGTCAGCGACGAGGTCAAGAATCAGTTCAATCTCTTCACCGTCCAGTCAATGGTCAAAGACCGCGATGAGTATCTCCTGCGCCCTGATCTGGGCCGGAAGCTCTCTGACGAGGCCAAGCAGACAATCCTGGAACGCTGCGTCAAGAATCCCCAAGTGCAGGTTGTCGTCGGTGATGGACTGAGCGCAGCGGCTGTGACCAACAACCTGCAGTACATCTTTCCCGTGATCAGCGACGGGCTCAAGTCCGCAGGCATCACGATGGGCACACCGTTCTTTGTTCAGAATGCCCGCGTGGGCCTCATAAACGACATTGGCGAGACACTCAATGCCGAGATGGTGGTGATTCTCCTGGGAGAGCGCCCCGGGCTGGGTGTCGCCGATGCGATGAGCGCCTACATGGGCTACAAACCTGGCCCCGGCAAGACCGATGCCGAGCGTGACGTCATCTGCATGATCACCCACAACGGTGGCACCAACCCGCTGGAGGCGGGTGCCTACGTGGTTGAGTTGATCAAGCGGACCCTGAAGTACAAGGCCAGCGGCGTCGAACTGAAGCAACTCAGTGGCAATGAGTCCTGACCTGGTAGCGATAGAGAACAGGAGGAACCCGTATGGCGATTCTTGACCCTGTCAAGCCCCACATCTTGTCGGCGCGGCTGATCCCTAACGTGCATCCTGCTTATGCGGAGCAGATAGGGCTACGACCCGACCAGCGCAGCCTGGCACTGATCACCTGTGATATCGATGATGCGCTCTACGTGTCGCTCGATGAGGCGACCAAGATGGCCGAAGTGGAGGTCGTCTATGCGCAGAGCTTCTACGCCGGCTCTTCCTATCCCTCTGGCCCATTGTCCGGCGAGATCATCGGCATCCTGGCTGGTCCCAACCCGGCGGAGGCGCGGGCCGGACTAAACGCCTGCATTGCCTTTGCAGAGGCGGAGGCGTGGTTCTACTCGGCAAACGATGACAACTCGCTGATCTTCTTCCCGCACACGATCTCGCGTTCCGGCAGCTACCTGAGCAAAGCGGCGGATGTCCCAATCGGCACCCCCCTTGCGTACCTGATAGCTCCGCCCATCGAGGCCACCTACGCGATCGATGCAGCGCTCAAGGCTGCAGAGGTCGAGATGCGCGTGTGGTGGAAGCCGCCTTCAGAGACCAACTATGCAGGGGCGCTGCTCTCGGGTAGTCAGAGCGCGTGCCGTGCTGCATGCCAGGCATTCCAGGACGCGGTCCTGGATGTGGCTGCCAGCCCACACAAGTTCTAGGTGCATCGCCGGTTAGTCGCAACCCCGCAGGGGGCGGCGTGTGGCGTGTTGGACGCCGAGAGGGCGCCAGCACGGCTGTGCACTGCGTCCTGTAGGTTCGTGGGAGGTGTCTATGCCTGATAGCTTCGATTCGGATCTCCAGTCGATTCAGGAAGCACGGCAGCTAGCCGTGGCGTGCCGCGATGCACAGCGACAGTTCGCCACGGCCTCACAAGAGACTGTGGATCGGGTGTGCCAGGCCATGGCTGACGCGGCCTTTAATGCTGCAGCGAAGCTAGGCACTATGGCGCACGAAGAGACCGGCTATGGCGTGCCTCGGCACAAACAGATCAAGAACGAGTTCGCCAGCCGCACGGTCTGGAACTCGATCAAGGATCAGAAGACCGTGGGGGTTATTGCGCATGACGAGCAACGGAAGGTGATGGAGATCGCCTGGCCGATGGGCGTTGTCGCAGCGTTGACGCCATCCACCAACCCGACGTCGACGATCATGTGCAAGGTCCTGATTGCGGTCAAAGCGCGCGATGGCATCGTCGTAGCGCCGCACCCCGTGGCGCGCCAGTGCAGCTACGAGACGGTGCGCCTGATGGCTGAGGCCGGTGAGGCTGCCGGAATGCCGCCGGGCCTGGTAAGCTGCATGCAGAAGATCTCGCTGGATGGAACCCAGGCCCTGATGCGGCACTATGCCACCTCGCTGATCCTCGCTACTGGCGGTACGCCGATGGTGAAGGCGGCGCACAGTGTGGGGAAGCCGGCGATCGGTGTGGGTCCGGGCAATGTGCCGGCGTACGTTGATCGTAGTGCAGATATCGCCAAGGCTGCCAGTGACATCGTGAACAGCAAGGCCTTCGACTGCTCGGTAATCTGTGCGACAGAACAATCAGTGGTTGCCGATGCGCCGATCGCAGCGCAGTTGCGCGCGGAGATGGAAAAGCAGGGTGCCTACTGGCTCAATGCCGAGCAGAAGGCAGCACTGGAGCGCACGCTGTTTTTCCCCGATGGCAGTATCAACGCCCGCAGTGTGGGCAAGACGCCAGCAGCGCTGGCATCCATGGCAGGTATCGAGGTTCCCAGCACGGCGAGGATCCTGGTTGCCCCGCTGGATAACGTGGGACCTGAGCATCCGCTCAGCCGGGAGAAGCTAACCACGGTGCTGGGATTCTATGTTGAGGACGGCTGGCATGCTGGCTGCGAGCGTTGCATCCAGCTGCTCAAGTTCGGCGGCGATGGCCATTCGCTCGTGATTCACGCTCGTGACCACGAGGTGATCATGGCGTTTGGACTGGAGAAGCCGGCTTTCCGCATCCTGGTCAACACCTGGGGCACCCTGGGCGCCATTGGTGCGACGACGGGTGTGGCACCGTCCATGACGCTCGCCCCCGGTGGGATCGGTGGCGCGGTCGTGGGTGACAACATCACGACCCGGCACCTGCTCAACATCAAGCGCCTGGCATATGAACTCATGCCACCTCCGGCTGAGGCCTATATCCACGCGTCAGCGGGGGCTATAGCGTCGCCGGACGTGGCCAACGCGGAGGCGATCGAGGCGATCGTGCGCCGCGTCCTGGCTTCAATGCAGGGTCAGTAGGCTGCTGATAGGAGGCCTGATGAGCGAGCCTATGCAAGCCGAAGAGAGGTGCCAAGCGCTGACCGCGACGGGCGATCGCTGCCGCAACCGTGCTCTGCCTGGATCGCGCTTCTGTTTCCTGAAGAGTCACCAGGCACAAGCATCTGTGGTCAATGCTGCGGCTGAGAAGCCGGAGCCGGCCCTTCAGGACGCTCTGGAGCCTGCGGTAGCGCCGAGCACCTCGAATGGCACAGCGCCGGATAACGAACCGGACGCTGTGAAGGAGACGGGTGGTGAGGTCACGCCGCCGCCACCTGCACCACAGAAACCTGAGAAGGAGTCACCCATGCCTAACATACAGATGATTGCTCTGGGGATGATTGAGACCAAGGGATTGGTGGGCTCGATTGAGGCCGCCGATGCCATGGTAAAGGCCGCTAACGTGAAACTCATTGGCAAGGAGTATATCGGCGGTGGCTACGTGACCGTGATGGTGCGTGGCGATGTCGGCGCGGTCAAGGCAGCGACAGATGCCGGTGCGGCTGCCGCGCAACGCATTGGCGAGCTCGTCAGCGTCCACGTGATCCCGCGGCCTCACAGCGATGTGGAGTTCATCCTCCCGAAGGTGTCGGAGGAATAGGCACGGCGGGCTGCGCGTCCCAACTGTAAGGCCGAGACCCAGCGACGGTTGGAACGGGCCTCAGTGAGGTCTGGGCTGTGGGTGCTGGTGTCGGGGGAGACCTCGGCTGTTGCTGTGTGTGACAGCATAGGGCCCACGATGGGTTGTGCCCGCACGCGCGCGGCGCCCGCCTCAGCAACTGCGAAAGGATGCTGAGTATGAAGAAACGCCTATATACTGCCACCGATATCCGCAGCTTGGTCTACGATCAGCACCTGGCAACGCTGACCGTAGCCAAGGGCGACATCGTCACCCCACTCGCTCTTGATGCTGCTCATGAACTGGGGGTGGAGATCACCTACGAGGATGCGGGGGCGGCAGACCTGCCTGTCTGGAGTGGGGCAGCGCAGAACCTGGCGCACGTCCCTGCGCCCAAGCCCCCCGCACCCACCGAGCCGGTTCCCATCCAGGCCCTACCGACCGTAACCGGCGGGAGTGCGCCGGGCGACGACGGACTTGAGGCACAGGTCCGTGCTATCGTCACTGCTATGGTTGCCGGCTGTCATCCGCAGAAGCCGGTGACACCGGTTCGCCACATCGAAGGACGCCATATCCAGCTGGAGCCGTTCCCCTTTGATGTGAAGCGACCGGAGATGGATATCAAGCTGGTGGATGTGGTTACTTCGGAGCATGGGTCCCCCATGGCTGCCGGCGTGATGTCGTTCCGAGAGGGCAGTTTCCCTTGGACCCTGAACTACTCAGAGATTGAGTACGTTCTGGAAGGTGAGTTGCACATCGAGACGGCGTCGGGTACGGTGGTTGGGAAGCCTGGTGATGTCCTGTACATCCCGAAGGGAACCAGCATCAACTTTGCAACACCAAGTTGGGCCAAGTTCCTGTATGTCACTTTCCCGGCTGATTGGTCAGCCTGATGAGGCGCCTATGGCTATCCTGACCGAGTCGGACATCCGAGACCTCATCCGTATACCACAAGAGGGTATGACGCTGACTGTACCGCCGGGGACGCGTCTGTCTCCGGCGGCACAGGACTTTGTCAAACACTGGAAAATTCAGGTGACATCTGCTTCGACAGTGGATGAAGTGGAGGCTGCGGGTTGGGAGAAGCCTGCTGGCTTCCCGGTCCAGCTTACAGGCGAGACGCCGACGTGTAGCGTCTGTGGTATGCCGGTGGGCACCAAACCCGAGCACATGACCCAGCTTGATGCTGCTCACTATGCACCGAAGAACATCCCCCGAATTCGGTTCCGTGGCAAGATCGACACGCTGCAAAGCCTCTGCCTGCTGATCGCGTCGCGGGCTCGGGAGCTTGCCCATCCCACTCTGGCGGCACGACTCGATACGCTCGCAGCCTTTTGTCGAGAGGTGATGAGTGCGGAATACAACGACCGGCCGGTCGCCAACCTGGCCTTTGCCGATGCGGACGAGGAGGCGATTCATCGGGCTACGCACAATCCAGAGCAAGCCTTCGGCATCCCTCACGTGACGCCGAATTCGGAGCATCCCGAGCTGCTTCACTGGCTCAACGTGCTGCGCTGCGAGTCGCGTGAGGTTGAGTTGGTGGCACTGGATGCCTTCGCGTCGGCACCCGAGTACCGTGTGGCGCAGCCGGCCCTTGTTCGGGCCGTCAACCGCTTCAGCAGTGCGGTCTACTATCTGGAGCTGGGCTTTGTGGCAGGGAAGATGTAGCCGATGAACCCTGATCTTGATCGATTCCTGGCGCGTGCTGATAAGGCGCTGAGCCATCCATCGCGGAATGGGCATCGTGGCCCGGTCCATGTCGGGGTCGATCTCGGCACGGCCTACACGGTGTTGTTTGCGCTGGACGCTGATATGCAACCCTGGGCCGGGGCGTATGAGTTTGCCGAGATAGTCCGCGATGGACTGGTGGTCGACTTCGCCGGAGCCACGAGGCTGCTTCGCAGGCTCAAGGAAAAGGTGGAGGCGCAGTTAGGCTTTGAGCTGACTTCGGCGGCGACAACCTACCCACCGGGCGTGCCGTCGGTGGAGGTCCGTGCAACGCGCTACGTCGTGGAGTCGGCCAACCTGGAATGTACGGCGATCGTGGACGAGCCGACCGCGGCTAATTCCGTGTTGCAGGTGCAGAACGGCGCAGTGATTGACATCGGCGGTGGGACGACCGGTATCGCTATCGTGAGAGATGGCGAGGTCGTCTACACCGCCGATGAGCCGACGGGCGGCACACACTTCTCACTGGTCATTGCCGGGGCCAATCACATCTCCTTTGAGGAGGCCGAGGCGCTGAAGCTCAAAGTGAGTGAACAGCGTCGCCTTTTCCCGATGGTCAGGCCTGTGATGGAGAAGGTAGGGACGATCGTGGCGCGGCACATCGCCGGATATGAGGTTGACACCCTGTATCTGGTTGGCGGCACAAGCGCTTTTGCTGGCATCGCCGACGTGATCTCAGAAGTGACCGGCGTCCGAACCTGGGTGCCGAGTAATCCGCTGTTCGTCACCCCGCTGGGGGTGGCCATGCATAACTAAGGGGGCGAGGACAACACTATGGCAGACGAGTTCCAGCTACGTGCTTACTGTTATCTGGATCGCATGCAGCCGCAGTACGCGGCATTTGTCGGCACGGTGACCCAGGGCGATCTCCCGATTGAGGGGATGGCCAGTCTCTACGTAGAGATGGCTCCCGGCAACTGGGTCTTTCGAGTCGTGGACGTCGCTGTCAAGGCGACGGATGCAAAACCTGGTGCCCAGATCGTTGAGCGCGAGTTCGGCATGTTCGAGGTCCATTCCCTGTCTCAGGCCGACGTGCTCCGCGCCGGCGAAGTTGTGCTCGAACGGCTCGAACTGAAGATCACCGACCGCAAGCGCCCGGAAATCGCGTCGATGCAGGTGATCACCAACGTCAATCCCTATCAGGCCCAGTTGTTGAACCGGTTCAGCCGCGGCATGATGCTCGTGCCTGGGCAGACTATGTTGGTACTGGAGTGTGCGCCGGCAGCGTACATCAACCTCGCCGCCAACGAAGCGGAAAAGGCCGCTCCGGTCAACTTGATGCACGTCAGCTCCGTGGGACGTTTTGGACGTCTGTGGATGTCAGGTACCGAGGCCGATATTCTGGCGGCTCGCGATGCCGCGGTTGTGGCTCTGGAATCGGTCGAGGGTCAGCCCTGAGAGGGCTGCAGGAGGATGTCGATGCCCAAGAGATTCATCACCGAACGTGATATCGGCGCGTACTCGGCACAGGGGATGACCGAACTTGTCATTGAGCCTGATATGGTGCTAACCGATATGGCAGTCGAGCGTGCACGCGCTGCCAAGATCCGTCTGATCCGTCCCGATGGCGTCAGCACCCCTCCGGTCAGCGCTGTGGCCCCAGACGCAACGTCGCCTGTACAGTCGCAGGCCCGATCGGAGGTGCATGCACAGGTGCGTGCCGCCGTGATCGCGCGTTTGGGCGGCGAACCGGAGGGGCTTGACGCTATCATCGCAGCTGTACTGCCGAGGGTCTCATAACGCTTCCCGTGTCTGCGCCTCCTACTCAGGCCGGTGCAAGACGGTGCTTCCGGAGTACCGCCTGGTGAGGCTGGCGCTGGATTGTCTGTTCGCTACGGAGACGCGTTCAGGCACGGCACGGCGAGCTGCGTGGTCAAGGAGGTCATGATGAAGGTTGCCATTCCTGCGAACGGCGATCATCTGGATGCACCGACCAGCCCCATCTTTGGGCGCTGCGATACATTCATTCTGGTGGATCCTCATTCGTTGGAGTTTGAAGCTTTGGCCAATCCGGCGCGTGATATCCCAGGGGGAGCGGGGGTCGAAGCGGTGCAGTTCGTGCTTCAGCACGGGGCCGAAGCGGTGGTCGCGCGGCGACTTGGTCCGAACGCTTTCCGGATGATCACCGCCTCGCGCATTCCGGCGTACGTACTCGAAGGCGCGACCGTGCGTGAGACGATCAGGGCCTTTCAAGCCAACCGGCTGCGGAGGCTCTAGCCGATAGTCATTGGCTGGACCATCGAGGTGCGCTATCGCGCAGCCAGACTCCACGTCGCGCGATCCCTGCGAGCGATTGGTGCGGCTTGGTCGCAGCGACAGCGCTGCCCAGGCCGGACGTCTCCGATCGGCGTGATGGAGTGAGTTCATGGCGCGATCAGTCAGCAAGGCAATCCTCCCGGGGACTAGTGCTCAGTTAAGCTGATGTTTGGAGTTCGTAGTAACGACTTCAGTCGTTCCGGTGCCTCAGCCGGCGGCAGCATAACCGCTGAAGCGGTTACTACGAACCAACTTAACTAAGCACTAGGGGTTCAGCGTCGTGCTCTCTTGCCGAACTTATCCGCAGGTAGGTTCTCTTGCTCCCGTGAGGGCGGCGTAGATCATCGCGGTGGCGCAGCCGACGCCACTGTCGACGACAAGCGCACCTGTCGGGCAGTTCCGCTGGCATGCACCGCATTCCA
>JAXDDP010000191.1:0-2867 GCA_034676785.1 Anaerolineae bacterium
TCGCAGGTCGGAGCGGTCGTCTGGGCTAGAGATGGACGATTGTGATGTCAGGAATATGGCTTGCCAGGAATTCGGCGACGAGGCGCCGATGACAGTGATGGGCATCCGCCTCCTTGCAGAGCAGACAAGGCGCGCGGAAGCGGGAGAGCAGATCGCGGCCGACGGCCCCTGCATTTCTGGCAGAGAGCAGGGGCAGGAACTCGTGTTCGTAAGCCGACCAGTCGCTGTTCCGCTGTGCACGATAGGCGTCCAAGATGGCATCGGTCGGCGCCAGCTCGGGATGATGTTCGTACGCGATGCCAAAGCCTTCGGGCAACAAGAAGGCCAGGGTGTCCAGTTTGGTATAGCCTGCCAGGTGCGACGTGTTGCGCAGGCGGATGTCAATGACGGCGTCGATGCCGGCCTCCCGGAGCTGGGTAACAAAGGCCGAGAGGGGTTTTGCCTCGTAACCGATCGTGTAGAGTGTGGGCATGGGACGACCTCCTCTAGAACAAGCTCAATTGCCTGGGCTCAAGCTCGCCGGCGACGAGTGAGCCGTCAGGCTGGATGTGGAGAACATCCAGGCCTCGCACCACCAGGGTCTGGGTGATCAACAGATGGCGGTGGCAATGATGGTGATCGCCTTCGCTACACATGATGGTGAGGCGCTGGCCGTTTGCCCATTCGAGCAGGCAGTCTATGCCCTTTAGATAGTCGCCGTTGGTGGCCATTTTGAGGTAGTCGGGGTGGTCCTGACCGGGATCGTAGAGGTCACGGTTGGTTGGACGTCCGCCCAGCAGGTGGCCCATATACCGGTAGTGCAGCCCAGCTGCCTCGAGGTCGTGCTGCAGAAGCTCGCGGTTGAACTGGGTGGCCCATTGGCTATAGGGCTGGCTACGGACATCGATGACGAGAGCAATCTGGTGTTGCTTCAGCAAGGCGATGAAGTCCTCGATAGTGTGATTGCTGTGGCCTACTGTGAATAACTGAGGGGGCGGTGTCATCTCACCTCCTGAGTGCTAATCGGGTTCCCAGAGGATGGCCTGGAGGGCAGGGATCGAGTCGATCTCGGGGTTGTCCAGCCGGTCGAGTGTCTCGCTGACAATCTCGGAGCCGAACTCGTGCAAAAACGTGAACGCGAACGCTCTGCGGTAGAAGGCTGAATCTATGACCACGCCTCCGCCATAGCCTTCGAGGCAGGTGCGGAGACAGGCGGTGTCGCGGTCCAGCGCGCTGAACCAGAGGGCGATCCACTCATACTCACGCGGGGCAACTAGGGCATCGGCGAAGTCGATGAGACCTGTAAGCGCCCAATGGCCGTCGCGTTCCGATAACATCACGTGGTCCTCGGTCACGTCGCCGCTCACGAGCACCAACGGCGTTGCTGCTGCGTTCTGGAGCTCGGTGCGGACGACGCCAGGGAGACGGTCGATGACGTTCTTGGGGAGTGCCCTGTGCGCGCGAAGCTTCTGCATACCCTGGTCGAGATGTCGCTCGGCGATACGCTGCCACCCTTCGGGTGAGATGTCGATCCCGGCCAGAGCGGATGTCGGGATGCTGTGCAGTACCCTCAGGCGATGGCCAAGATCGCGAGATGCTGTCAGGAGGTCCTGCCTGGGAATGTCCTCGCGGACCTCCCGAATGGGTTCGCCCGCGACGTAGCTGAGCACGATGTAGGGCCACGTGCCGTCGGCCCCGAGGGTGCCCTCCGCCAGGAGACGCGGGGCGCCGATCTCGGGCCATTGGCTTAGCAAGGGGTGAAGGACGCGTTCGAGCGTGTAGTCCTCGGGGCAGAGGGGAGCGTAGATCTTGACGACGGCAACCGAGGGCATATGGTTGTTGACGATGAAGACGGCGTTGCTGCCAGGATAGCCTGACTCGATTGTGCGGACGGGGATGTGTGCACGGCGGCAGATCTCGTGAACTGCAGGCGTCCAGATGTCGAGGTCGGTGAAGACCTTGCCCCACTCAAGCCAGGTCCTCGGGGTAGGGAGGTCGGACGTATCGAAGGTGGTGTCCATAGAGTCAGTCCTTGCGTGGGGTGCCCCACTCAAGCCAGGTCCTCGGGGTAGGGAGGTCGGTGGTCTTGTTCACGGTCGGGATGTTTTGACTGTAGACGGCAAGCATTTCGGGTCTCCACGGGTAGGGATCGTAGAAGCCTTCTAGTCAAAGAGTTTTTGTGTGAGTTGGGCGACGCGGACGCCCATCGCTTCAGCCTTCTCGAGGTCTTTCGCGGTGGGTTTGCCAACGGCAAATGGGCCGAAGTGAGGGCCTTGCGTTGTACCCTGAACGACCATGCCTGAGACGAGGAGGGCTGTGATAATGGACATATTGGTCAGTTCGTGCCCGCAGCCTGCTCCGCCCGATGTGGTGAATGCTGCGCCGACCTTTCCTTCGAGCTGCCCGTAGATCTCGGCGGTCGCGTCGATGACCTCTTTGACCTCGGTGGCCATCTGGCCGAAGTAGGTAGGGGAGCCGACAATGATGGCATCGGCAGCAAGCCAGTCCTGATTCGTGACTTCGCCCGCGGGCATGAGAACGCATCCTGTGCCATCGACCGACTTGACGCCACGAACCACGGCCTCGGCAAGCGCTCTCGTATTGCCCGTCACACTGAAATAGATCACAAGCACGCGAGTCATCTCGACCTCCTACATCCAGCGAAGCGTATCAGGAGCGACGCCACAACCCCTCGCGGAGACTGCACCCGTGGCCACGGTAGAGGTGCGGATTGGCCAGCCGGTGGTGCACTTCCCTGACCGCGATCTCCGCGGCGGCATCCAGGGTCTGTTGTCCGAATGCGGCGGTAGCATCCTGAGGGAGCATCGTGCCGCCGATCCCGATCAGGGTGTCGCCCCTGGGCGGCAACAGGCTCAGGTCTACGGTCT
>JAXDDP010000194.1:0-36701 GCA_034676785.1 Anaerolineae bacterium
CGCAACCTGAGGTAGATCCGCACCGAGTACCGCGTTGCCCACGCGCAGATGGTGCTCCAGGTAGCTAAAAGGCATACCCCGAATGAAACTGTGGAGCCAGAGGGCTACCTTTGCCACCTCTACCGCGACGGGATCGGGAGCCACACCGAAGAGGCAACGCTCCACGATGAGGCGGCAGAGGATCGTTGCATCATCAGGGACACCAGCTTGTGCACCAAGACCCTGCCGGGCAACCTCCTCCACAATGTCACGGCGCACATCGTCGACCAGCTTGTAGACCGGGTTCCACTCACGAGGCACGTCCCGGTGGGAGGTGTGGTAGGCCTGCAGCGCTGCAGCAACCCCATCGGTCAGCGCATCGGCACTCGCGAGAAGAAACGCCCCAGACCCCATTGCAGGGTCGCAGACGCGGATCGACAGCAGGGCCTCCCGCGCCTCACGCGCAGCCTGCTCCCACTCCACATAGAGCGCCGCACGACGTCGCCGGTCGAGTGCCCGGCGGAGACTCCGGCGCAGCGCGACAACGCGTTGCATCGCTGCCTCAAAGGACCCCGATCGCTGCTCCATGACCGGCGCGACCGCTTGTTCAGTCGAAGTAGCCGCCACGTAGTCCGGCAGGTCTGCGGACCCCAGGCGTTCGGTCCCCTCGCGTGTCACCAGGACCTCTCCCGCCTCGCCATCCATGAGCACAAGCCGCGTGCCAACCAGCTCACTGCAGACCGAGAGCAGGTCGCGTGCGTCCAGAGTTGTGTAGTCGACGGACCGGGTCAGGGCGTCCAGGGCCTTTCCGATGGCCTCATCGCTCAGACGCACGCGATCGAGAAAGGCGTGGTCCGCCCGGTCAGCAGGATCGAAGAACTCCTTCCCATATAACGGGACTCCCTTCTCGGCATGGCCTCTGCTCAGACGCTGCAACAAAGCGACAACGAGGTCATAGCGGGGAGTCGTGTACACACCCGCGCTCAACGGCAACCCCCGGCCCAGTCGCTCGACTGCGGTCTGGGCCTGTGCGGTCAGGCTGTGAGGATGGTAGCCCGGATCATCAAGGGGCAGCAACCCACGGGCCTCCGCGATCAACGTCAGCATCAATCGCGTCGCGAGGAGCACGCTGGCCCGATGCACCTCACGGAGTGTTGCCGGTGACTCCTGACCGATACTGAGCCGCTGTCGTCGGTAGAGGATGAACCCGCCGGCGATGGTCGGCAACGCCTCACCGAGGAGCCGCTCCCGCAACAGCTCGCGCGTCCGCACTTCGTCGCGCGGGATGCGTAATCTGAGTCTCTCCACGAGACAACGTCCATCGCTGCCAACCGTGTAGGACGACTGCCGGAAGAGCAACCACCAGCGCTGGAAAGCCTGCCACTGCTCAAGCCCTGGCCGGTCACCCTCCGCCAGGCCGGTGAAGACGCGCGGGAGGTCCAACTCATAGAAGGTTCGAGTAAGGCTGTTGGCATCGCTGCAGAACAGCCTCCACGCTCGCCCATTCGTGAGAACCCCCCAACGGGCCCCCGTTCGCCGCATTTCGCCCGCTAACCGGTGTCCTGGCGCAGAGGGACCGGGGTGCGACGCCATATCTGTGCCATCCTGACCGACGAGGCGCTCGGCTTCAGTTGGCAGGAAAGTCCCATCCAACGCGCACTCCCAGGGGATGACTTCGACCAGAGCTGGGGCGCGCCGTACAAAGGGGCGGTCGATACCATCATCCATGAAGAGCTCTGCCGCCGCCGTGTCATCAATGCAGAGCGCGTAGACATCGTCCGCCGCAGGGCCAAGCGCGCCGAGTGGCACACTGGACCAACCCAGAGAACGCAGCAACGGGTGCACGAAGCTGCGCGCTAACTGCGCCGTACTCCACGATGCACCATGAGCCTCGGCATGCGACCACATCGAGCGCACAGTGTCGAACTGGCGCCGGACTGTTTCCTCCGCCTGGCGCGTCTCCGGGAAGGCCGCGATCGCCTCCTCGAAGGGATCGGTGGCGAACAGCGCTTCCACTGAGCGCGACCGGTCATGTGGACGCGAGCCCGCCTCGCTATCGCTACCTGGCGCTGTTACCCTCGAGACCGCAATCTGGTCGAAAAAGGCGTCGAGCAGGACCGCCACAGCGGCATCGAGCACATCCGGGCTCATCGGAGGGAAGAACTCCCTGAGGCAACCATACTCGCTATTGCGGTAATAGAGTGTGATGAAGCGGGGATCAGAGGCAAGGGCCTGACGGACCTCGCGGATCACGTCCTGGCCTTGTTCGGCAAGGACTTGCTCAACAGCATCATCAAAAACGGCATCGGGAGCGGTATCCCGGAGAGCCCCGGGCACCTCAGCAGCGAGCTGTACCTTTTCCCGGTGCGAGAGGTGCACAGTGAGCACCTTGAAGGCACCCTGAATGTCGTTGCTACCCTCACCGAGAGCCACGATGTCGCCCAGCCGACCATCCAGGAGCCGGACGCGCTCGCCCACCCGAAAGGCTCGCCCGGGAGCATACATCCGGTGCGTATGGTCATCGACCCAATGCGAACGCACCGCGTGGCGCGCAAGTTCCTGTAGTGGAACCGGTTGGTTGGCTTGCCGTATCTGTTCAGCCAACCGGTCAGGGTTCACCCATCCCCCGACCAGTGCCTGATCGACGTGCTGGAGTTCCTTCTGTGGCGCGCGCAGTGACATCGAGAGATGCCTCCCTACCCACTCCCAGTATAGGCGTCCCAGACTACGGCTGCGTTACCTCTGTGTTACGGAGCGATTACAGGAAATGTCCGCTCAACCACCGTGCGCAGAAGATCCAGCTCCCAAAGCCGCTGGACGACCGCCGGCGTGAGCGCATCACCTGCATCACACAGCAACCCGTAGGTCTGAGGATCGAAAGCAGCATAGCGCGCCGTGTAGTCACCCGGTGGAGGTGCCACGAGACTGTAGCGCGGGCGCGTATCGGAATCGACATTCACGAAAAGGTCCGGACGCTGGTGCAGTCCCAACGCCAGACCGAAAAGCCCCGGATCGCCCTGCGACACAGGAGGCGGCAACCACGGCAGCATCTCCACGACCGTCAAGGGATGATCGGCAGCTGAGACCATGGCGTAGGCAAGGCCCTCCAGTTGCTCACCCGAAGGCACCGCGGCAGCACTCTGGAGAAACCACCGTCCATCGAGACTTATGAACCTGCCATCCTGCCGCAAGGCGGAGAGCAATGTGGTCAGAATCGACTCACCCAGTGACCACAACACGTAGTCCACCCGCGCCTCAATGCTGTCCCGATCAGGCAGGGTTCGGATGAGGTCCTCGACCGACTGCCGCCACTCGACCACGCTCACGGTATCGCCGGAGGACGGGGCCCCACCATAGATCCGGGTGCCGGGCTCGCCATCAAGCCGCACAACGACGGCTCGACCCCGCACCTGCATCACTTCACCAACACAGGGGGTGAATACCCTTCGGCCGTCGCGGAGGGCCGGTACTGAGAATAGGGCACGATCACCGGCGTGCCAGGCATCGACGGGGTCCCACAACCTGACCCGGTCACGGTCGGCGACGGGGTGCGCGATCGCGGCATCGCGGGGCGGCCCCGACTCCAGCCGGTCCTCGATGAGACGCCTGCCCAGCGTTGTCAGATCCTCGGCTGTGCGGGTGGCCTTGATACGCCCAATGACGCGGCTGAGATCCCGCCCACAGACCGCGAACGCTGCAGAATCCAAGTGGCTAGACACGGTCCCGCTCCTGGCTTCGATTGGCTGGGGTGACAACCAGGGCCACACGCCCACCAGGTCTGCGCACGAGTTCCCGGGCCCGTGTGGCAAACGGGTCACCGTCAGCGTCGGGGGGAACTGAAGGGGGGCTCCCGATGATCACGTCGAAACCAGGCTGCTCGACATTATCATCAGAGGGTACCAGGAACACTTCAGGGAAGGCCACATCCCAGTGCAAGAGCCCAAGCGACCCGCCGATCTCGCCAGCACGGCGAATGGCATCCATCTCAGCGGGCTCCAGCACCAGTGCTCCTTGCAGCGCCGGGATCGCGTCCGCGCCAAGGCGCCGCACCGTTTCGCGAGCACCAGGATTGCCCAGCTCCTCGCTCATCCAGAGATCCAGCAAGGCCTCATAGGGACCCGTCTCAAATATGTCATCGTCTTCGCCGGACGATCGCGAGGAGGTCAGGAGTCCAGAGACCAGCGCTGGCGCCACAGCCTCATCGCGGATGGCTGCCAACCGTATGCCCAGCAGCGCATCACCCCGCCGGATGTGGCGCACGACATCGACAAACGGAGCTCCCACCGCAAACGCCCGCATTGCGACGTTTGCCCGGCCAAGCGCTACAGCAGTCTGATTCAGATCGACGCCGTAGATCGACCGCTCGGCGACCAACCGCGAGAGAATCACGTCATCAGCCAGCCGGTCAGGCTCGACGAGCACGCCCTGTTCCGCAGCGCCCTCGAGGATCGCCTCGCGCTTCTCCAATATGAGACGCGCAAGTGGGTTCCACGCCCACGGCACCCATGGATGGGTGCGATGGTAAGCAGTCAGTGCCTCGGCAATGCCATCCACCAGCGTGTCGATTACGGCAACGAGGAACGTGCCTGTGCCCATCGCCAGGTCGAGGACTTTGATCCCCAGGAGAGCGTCGAGCGCTGCCTGCTCGGCTGCCGCCAGAACTGCGGTCTCCCCGGGCGCCCCCGCCTCCTGACGGCGCAGGGCCGTGATCCTGTCCATCGCCGCAGCAAACCGCACCGTTCGCCCGCTGAGTACGGACTTCACCGTTGCTTCGGTCACCGAGGTACCCACGAAATCGGGAACCGAGATACTGCTCGGGGACTGCGGCGTGCCCCGGTTGCTGATCAGAACCACCTGGCCAGCGGTGGGCTCAACAACCCAGAGCAAGCTTTCGGCAAGCCCTTCTGCGACTGCACTCAGGTGGCGCACACTCATCACACCGTAGTCGATGGGCTCATTTTCGATCGCGCCCAGCGCCGACAACGTGCGGGCGACCACGCGATCGCTCAACCGGTGCCGCTCCAGGAAGCCAGCTACGGGATCGACCGAACTGAACAATCCACCGTGTGCTCCGGCCAAGCCTACCTGTGGATGGCCGTGATCGAGGAGGTGAAAAAGCGCGAGCAGCGCGTCGTATTGCGGCGTCACATGGACCGATGTGCTGGGAAGAGGACCCTCCTGGATGGATTCGCGCACCCGCCGCATCCTGCTGGTCAAGCTCTGCCCGCGGTAGTCGGGATTGCCCATCGGAAGCAGATCGTGATGCTCGGCGTACAGCAAGAACAGCAGCCGCGAGACCAGACCGAAGCTGGCACGCACGATCTCCTCCAGCGCCTCATCGGTCTCCGAGGGGCGTCCCTGCCCTGAGGCCCGGAAACGCACGAAACCGCCCGCAATCTCGGGTATCACCGACTCCAGGAGGCGGCGCCGCAGCGTGCGCACCACATCACGGGCATAGGCAGAGGCGTTGAGCTTCACCTCATTGAGAATCGATCGCCCGGATCCATCGCGAATGAGTGCGCGCGGCCCAAAAGCAGCCAACCAGTCCCGGAACTGCACCCGCTGTCCATCCGTTGGACCCTCGCTGGAGGAGTTCCCGACGATGTCCAGCAGGTCGGCGCTGTGAAAGGTGCTCAGCGTGCTCGCCAGATCAGGGTCGCCCCAGGCCGAGCTATACAGTCGCCATTCTCGCCCATTCGTCAGAATGCCCCACGCCACACGGTCCGACAGAAGCCGCCCGGCAAGACGTAGAGCCGCACTGGCTTGGCTGTCAGGCGTCGCCTGGCGATCCAGGGGAAGCCCCCAACCCTCCGTGAGCAAAATGGCAACGGCACTCTTCTCCAGGGGTACGCCTTCGCGAGCACGCGCGAAAGCGCGATCGCGACTGGCAGCATCGGCGAAAAGCGCGTACCCATCGCCATCGGCCAACGGCAGGCTCGTCCAGGCCAGAGCGGTAAGCGCGGGCGCGATGCAGCGGGTCCATGTCTGCTCACGTGTCAGCCCTCCCGCCGGGACGTCGAGTGCACGGCGGATCACGTCATATATCGCACGCTGATCGAGGGCGGCGGGCATTGCAGGCACAGCCGTGCTCCAGGCCACTGTATCGGCACCGGCAGAGCGACCCCGTCCGGAGATCATTGAGAGGGATCCCTCACGGAACATCGATGGAGGCCGAACGGGTGGGGTAGACGCCGGAAGCTGAGGTGCACTAACGGCGTAACTGGCAGCCGGCTCACGTCGGAGAACGGCAAGACGTGGCTCCTGGAGCAGTGCCGCACGAAGCGCTTCTGCATGCACTTGGAGGTAAGCCTCGAGGGCCTCACCTGAGTTGCCGGGGGATAACGCAAAGCCTGGCGCGCCCTGGATTCCAGCTACCTCACGGCACGCATCGTCCGCATCGAGGCTAAGGTGCAGCACATCAAACGAGCCCTGACGCGCATTGCCACGGCGCAGAACCGCAACGACTTGGGCAATCTGGTCACGGTACCAGATCCGGTCGCCGACGGCATAGCGAGCGCCCGGGGCGTACGCCCTGATCTGCGAATCTCGCTCGAGCAACACGCTGGCGGCCATGCGCACGAGCGCATCAAAGTCAACGCGTTCGCTGTTGCCCGAAACCCACGCAACCAGGGTGTCAATATCGGTCGGCTGAAGCTGCATCTCGCTCCGACGTCCGAAATGGCCGGACGGTATGGTCTCGGCAAGAAGTATAGCATTGGCTCGCCGTACGGGCAAACTACCGCCGCCTGGCGGAGGCAACCGTAACGGCTCGTCAGCCGGGGTCCCAGACGCGTCTCTCCGAGCCACGCTTGCGTCGCCGGAACCGCCCTCCTACTCCATCACCTCGGGCACAGTCGCATCAAGTCGACCGTCATACCGTACCTGGCCACCCTCGACGCGCAGCACCACCATCGACTTGACCGGGTCATGGTTCGCATCGAACGACATCGTGCCCGAGAGCCCATCGTAGGTAAGCGATTCCAGCGTTCGGGCCACGAGGAATGGATCGGCGACCTCAGTCTCGGCAATTGCGGTAAACAGCAGATCAGCAGCATCGTAGCTCAACACTGCCAGTGCGTCGGGCTCTGCAAGGTAGCGGCCCTCGTAGCGCGCCATCCAGTCCCGCAGTCTGCTGCTCGGCTCATCTCCGTAGAAGTGCGTTGTGAAGGCCGCACCCTCCACGACAGCCAGGTCGAGTGCAGACGAATGCCAGCCATCGCTTCCCATCACCGGGACCAATACGCCAAAACTCCTGGCCTGTGAGACCAGCGTGTTGGCAAGCGCAGCGTACCCAGGAAGATAGACCAGATCCGGGGTCTCATCGCGCACTGCTTCCAGCTCTTCGTAGAAGACCAGGGCTCCGGCGTCGTAGGTCTCAGTGGCGACGACCTCTCCCCCAAGCGCCGCAAACGCCGCGCTGAAGCTTGCGGCCAATGTCGCGCCATAGGAGCTGTTGCCATCATAGAGGATGGCGGCACGCGCCGCCCCAAACTGCTCACGCGCGTAGCGCGCCGCGACAATGCCCTGCGCTTCATCCGTCAACGGCACGCGAAATACCTGTGGCCGTACCGCACCGTCCGGGTCCAGCGTCAGCCCACTGTCCACCGACGCGGGGGTGATCTGCAGCGCCCCTAACGCGTTCCCTCCGCCAAGCAGGCCCCCACCATCAAGCGTGCCACCACCGGAGACGCTGGCGCCGCTGACAACCTGGGCCACACCCTCCGATGCCGTCGCGCAGACAGCGCCAATCACGAATGCGGCACCCTCGCCCAGTGCAGCCTGGGCAGCCGTACGCCCCTGCAGGTAGTCGCATTGGCTGTCTTCGAGCACCAACTCGATCCTCAGTCCAGCCACACCGCCCCGCTCGTTCCACGTCTCCGCCGCCATCACGACGGCATTGCGTACGCTATTGCCCAGCGCCGCATAGTCGCCGGAGAAGGGCGCGATCACAGCGATCCTCAGTGTCGCGATCTCCTCCGGCTGTGCGCCACGGCAGCCCAGCAAAAGCACGACCAGCAACACCCATCCCCATCGCCTCACAGCTCACCCCCTGCGGGACACAAAGAGCGGGAAGGCATCCGCCCTCCCGCCCCCATTGTGCCGGTCCCCTCGGCTGGTGTCAAGCGCCGGTCAACCCCCGAGGTATGCAGCCCGCACCTGCGGATTCCTGGCAAGCTCATCAGCCGTGCCCTCCAGCTGAATCGCGCCGGTCTCCAGAACATAACCACGATCCGCCACCGAGAGTGCCATCTGCGCGTTCTGCTCCACGAGCAGAATCGTCACGCCCTCACGTCGGATCTCTTTGATGATGTCGAAAATCTCCTCAACGAGGATGGGAGCCAGCCCCATCGATGGCTCATCCATCAACAGGAGACGTGGCCTGGCCATCAGGGCCCGACCAACCGCGAGCATCTGCTGCTCGCCTCCCGACAGCGTGCCCCCCGTCTGAGCCACACGCTCTTTCAGACGTGGGAACAGGCGGAAGACGTTGGTCATGCTCTCCTCGATCCCCTCTTTGTCGTTGCGGGTGAAGGCCCCCATCTCCAGATTCTCGCGCACCGTCAGCGGCGCGAAGATGCGCCGGCCTTCCGGGACGTGGATGAGGCGCCTGCGAACGATGGTGCTGGCTTCGACGTCCGTGATATCCTCGCCGGCGTAGACGATGTGTCCCCTGTCAACGGGGAGGAGCGCCGATATGGTCCGCAGCGTGGTCGATTTCCCGGCGCCGTTGGCACCGATGAGTGTCACGACCTCGCCCTCATCGACATGGAACGACACGCCGTGGAGAGCGCGGATCGCTCCATAGGAGACGTGCAGATCCTTGACTTCAAGTAATGCCGTCATACCTTATCCCTTCGTATCCCTGGTCGCGTTACCTGGACAGCGCGCAGCGCTATAGGTGCGCCTGGCGCCCCAGGTAGGCTTCGACGACCTGGGGGTTGTTGCGAACGTCTACCGGAACTCCGCGGGCAATCACCTCGCCGAAGTCCATCACCGTGATCCACTCGCAGATATTCATCACCAGGCGCATCCGGTGCTCGACCAACAACACAGTCAGGTCGAAGCGATCCCGGATGAAGTGGATGAGCTCCATCAACTCGTCGATCTCTTGAGGGTTCATACCGGCTGCAGGCTCATCGAGGATCAGCAGCTTTGGCTGGGCCGCCAACGCACGGGCGATTTCGAGGCGGCGCTGAAGGCCATAGGGCAGTCCTCCCGCGATCTCGTTCTGTCGCGATGCCAGGCCGAAGATCTGCAGGAACTCCTGCGCTCGCTCCGTCATCTCCGCTTCTTTGGCCTGGAAACGGCGCGTATGCAGGACCGAATCCACCAGGCTATAGCCAGCGTGGGGGTGGTAGGCAATGCGAACATTGTCGAGCACCGTAAGCTGGGAGAACAGCCGGATGTTCTGGAACGTCCGCGCGATCCCCATCTGGATGATCTGATGTGAGGGCAAGCCCACCAACTCGACGTCCCGGAAGCGGATGCTTCCCTCGCTCGCGTGGTAGACGCCCGTGACCAGGTTGAACACCGTGGTCTTCCCCGCACCATTTGGTCCAATCAACCCGGCAAGCTCGCCATGGTGTAGAACCAGATCGAACGCGTGGACAGCCCGCAGATTTCCGAAGAAGTGCGTGACGTTATTGACATCCAGGACGATCGGACGCTCAGTAACCGCCGCGGGAAGTGTATCGGGACGGCCCCTCATGCGATCACCTCCCCACCCGTGCCCACGTCGACCGCACTGTCATCACCCCCCGAATGCTCAGCCCTTTCCTGGGCCGTCGCGGCACTGGGTAGGAGTGGGGGCAGCTTCTTGCGCAAGATCGCCACTTCGTACCGCCCCATCAGACCTTCAGGCCGCAACAACATCATCAGCAAGAGCACCAGGGGATAGACTACGAACCGCCAGGTCTCAAACCCCGCTGGCAGATAGAGGCGCAGAACACCTTCGAGCAGCAAGATCCACGCAAACCCCGCGATGAGCGTCCCGGTCATACTCCCGAGGCCGCCGAAGACAACGATGATCAGCGGGTTGAACGACTGAATGAAGTTGAAGTTCTGGGGATGCAAGAAGGCCAGGTCGTGCGCGCGAATGCCCCCGGCGAGTCCCGCAAAGACGCTCCCGATCACGAAGGCCAGCACTTTGGACGTGGCAACATCGATGCCCACCAGCTCGGCCGCTCGCTCGTCCTCGCGCACGGACACAATCGCGCGTCCCGTACTCGAGTGCAGCAGGTTCCGCATCACCACAACGACGAGGACCAAGGAGATGAAAACCCATGGCCACGTGGTCCACTGCGGGATGCCGATCATACCTCGCGCCCCTTTCATCTCGGGGAAGGGCAGGATCGTGTCTGTGTTGTCAAGCAAGACCTTTACAATGACAGTGAATCCCAGCGTCGCGATGCCGAAGTAGTCCGACCCCAGCTCGAGCACCGGAATGCCAAAGAGGAAGCTCGCAATACCTGCCAACGCTGCTCCACCCAGCAATGCGATGAAGAAGACGACCTTGTCAGAGATGCCTGCCGGGAACGCGTTGAGCAAGCCGGTCACCACGGGCCCGAGGAGCGGCACCAGGAACCGCACTGTCACGGCGAACGCCGCGATGGTAGCGATCACGAAGAAGGTAAAACGCGTCATCACGTTAACCCGGTAGAACGCGCCGAGGAGCCTCGAGACGGCCACGTACAGAAGCAGCGCGAGCAGTGAGCCGAACAGGACGACGACGATGCCCGACGGATCCGAGTGTGTCCAGCGCCACGTGACGTCCGCGGCAGCATAGGACCCGATCGCATAGAAACCGTACTGCCCCAGCGAGAACTGCCCGCAGAATCCGTAGATCAGGTTCAGGCCCAGCGCAACCATCGTGATGGCGGCACCCCAGTAGATGATACCGCGCCAGAAGTTGTTCAGGACCTCGAAGCTCAACAGCACCTGCACAATGACGAAAAAGAGCAGTCCGCCCGCGATGAAAAGTGCACCCGGCCTCTGGAGCAGCTTCGGACGGGCCTCTGCCCCCGACGCTCGTGGTTGTTTGAGCATAGACATCTCCTCCTACACCTTCTCCGCCGGCGGCTCACCGAAGATGCCCTGCGGCCACACAAGCAGGACGACGATCAGCAACGAAAACGCGATGGCGTCCCGCATGGGCGTCGAGATGAAGCCCGCAGCAAGCACTTCTGTCTGGCCCATAATCAGTGACCCCACGAATGCGCCAGGGATGCTCCCAATGCCCCCCACCACAGCAGCCACAAACGCCTTCAGGCCGGGGATGATACCCATCAGGTGGTGCACCTGTTTGTAAGCCGTCGCGTACAGCACGCCACCCGCACCAGCCAGCCCGCCACCCAACGCAAATGTCGCCGCAATAACGCCATCGACGTTGATCCCCATCAATCGCGCTGCTGGCTTATCATAGGCGGCAGCGCGCATGGCCTTGCCGAGCCGGGTGTTGTTGACGACGAATTGCAGTACCACCTGCAATAGAATCGAAGCACTCATGATGACCAGAGTGACGTTGGAGGTCGACAGATCCCAAACCTCTCCCCCAGTCTCGATACGCGTCCCAGCCAGCGTCAGAACCACTGACAGGAAGCCGCCGAACTGGAGACCGAAGGACAGCAGCGGATGGCGCAGCAGCAACTTCGCCCGCAGGTCGCCGCGGCGCCCACGGATCGTCAGGACGGCGTAGACGATCAAGGCTATCGCGAAGAGCGACCACATCGCGGCGATCAGCACAGGCGAGATCTTGCCTGCCGAATAGACCGACACCTCAAATGGCCGCGGGTAGGTGATGTAGTTGTTGGTATAAGCGAAGGGCAGCGCACCGAAGTACTCGAGGAAAAACGAGACGCCAACGGCCGTGATGAGCGCCGCAATGCGAGGCTTGTTCCGCAACGGGCGATAGGCAAAGCGCTCCGCAATGACTGCTAGCGCCGCCGAGACCGCCATCGAGGCGAGAATCACGGTGAACGCGCCCACCACCGTAGCGAGGCCGGCTGGAGCGCCCGGGAAGACCCACGTCAGCCAGCGGTGCAGGCCCAGTGTACCGATCGTGTAGAAGCTCGTGAATGAGCCCACCATGAACACGTCGCCGTGGGCGAAGTTGATCAACTTCACGATGCCGTAGATCATCGTGTAGCCCAGAGCAATGAGTGCGTAAATGAAGCCCAACTGAAGTCCATTCAGCACCTGCTGAATGAAGACATTGGGATTGTCCATAAAGGCACGGCCCAGCACGTAGAGGACCAACAGGCCCAACAACGCGAAGATACCCTGACTGATGCGATTCAGGACCATCCCATCTCGACGCCGCAAGGAAACACCGTTGGTCTGAGGTCCGGAGGTGCCAACCCCTGGCACGCGTGCGGTCTGCTCCATATGCCACCTTCCTTAACAAGCGAGAAGCCTGGGGCCGGCACCCTCTGCAGCGCTGGCCCCCGGCTTCTCCGATCTTCTCAGATGACTAAGTCAACAACCCCGCGTCACGGAGCGACGGTATCGGTGTAGATGATCTGGCCGCCCTCGACCTTGAGCATCACGGCGGACTTCACCGGGTTGTGAAGCGCATCATACGTGATCTCACCGGACACAACCGGGAAGGTCCCCGTCGCCATTGCTTTGGCCACGTCCGCAGGATCGACGCTGTTGGCCTGGTCCATCGACTGCAGCAGGATGGTGGCAGCATCATAGGCCAATGCAGCCAGCGCATCCGGTCGGGCGCCGTACTTGGCCTCGTACTTGCTCACGAAGTCCTGCACGATCGGGCGCGTGTCATCGGGCGAGAAGTGGTTCGTGAAGTAACCGCCCTCGACGACGCTCGTGTCCAGATCGACGGAGTCCCAACCATCGCCACCCATCAACACGGCGGTGATCCCCTTCTCCTGGGCCTGACCTGCAATCAAGTTGATGGTGTTGTAATAGTCTGGCAGATACAGAACGTCGGGGTTCGCGTCCTTGACCTTCGTCAAGATCGCCGAGAAGTCCTGATCATCACCGGTGTAGGTCTCCTGCACCAGAACCGTGCCGCCAGCGGCCTCGAACTCCTCAACAAACACCTCGGCCAGTCCACGGACGTAGTCGTTGCCCTGGTCCAGGAAGACGGCTGCCGTCTTGGCACCCAAGGTGTCGATGGCGAACTTGGCGCCCACCAGCCCCTGGAAGGGGTCGATGAAGCAGGCGCGGAAAACGGTCTCCTTCGTGCTGCCGTCCTCGTTCACGGTCACCGTGGGGTTCGTCGAGGTCGGGCTGATCTGCAAAACGCCCTTGGCCGCGGCGATCTCAGAGATAGGAATGGAAGCGCTCGAGCAGACCTCTCCGATGATGAACTTCACGCCGTCCTGGTCAATGACCTTGTTCGCTGCACTGACAGCTGCCTCGGCACTGCACTGGCTGTCCTCGACAACGACCTCGATCGTGTTTCCGTCAACGCCCCCCTTGGCGTTCCACTCTTCGATCGCCAACATAGCGCCATCGCGGGTGGACTGACCAAAGGTTGCCACATCACCGCTCAGGGGCGCCAGGATGGCGATCTTGACGGCCTTGCTTCCGGCGCCGCCGCACGCGGACAACGCCAACATAGCCACCACTACTAGGGTCACAACGGCAGTTCTGATACGCATCTGACTCTCCTCCTCTTGGACTTGGGACCGATACCTATGGGGACCTCATTGCCTGACCGCTCTGCAGCACTGATAGCGTATCACACCCCCTCTCCGGCCCTGGAGTTATGCGGGCCCTCAGCAGGACATGGTACAACGTCCCTTATTGTACTGGCGTTTGCGTCAAGTGTCAAATTGACCTTAACCGTATGTCGAATATAATGACAGAGAAGACAAAACGCCCGCTTCTGGCTGGTCAAGGAGAGTTCCATGCGCAACGTGAAACTACCGATGGCAGTGCTCCTGGCACTTCAGGTGATCGCCGTGATTCTCTACCCGCTGAGCTACTTCAGGATGGCGCCGCAGGCCGCTGTGTTGCCGCCAGCGTTCCTGCTGTTGCTAGTACTGGCCGTCGCGGGCCTCAACACCGGCACACTCTCACTCTCCGGAACGCGCAGCTTGATGATCTTCGTCCAGGGGCTCAACGCCGTGGTGCGTTTGATGACGCTCTTCCCCAACCTCAAGACGCCAGCAGGAGAGTGGGCGTGGACGCTGCTGGCAGCACAGACCGTGGCGATGGCGCTCTCGTGGTACACGATGATCGCTCTGGAGCACCGTTCCCTTGATGAACTGCGCTTCAGAAAAGCGGCTGAGGCCTGACGCTGACGCTGGTTGACAAAACGCCCAACTAGGCTAGAATAACCATCCGTTGCCAGTGCCAAGTGGCCGCCTCGTTGCGGCCTCTTTGGTTGTCGGGCCCTGACTGTTAGCTTTCCCCGGTGCACGGGTCGTGCTGGCCTCTGGCGCGCGGGGGGATCTGCGGGCGCTCGTGATTGAGCGTCGATAAGGAAAGTGTACACGGAGGAAATCGCATGAAATCAATCGAGCTCCGCGCTCAGCCGCGAACGCTGATCGGGAAACAGGTCAAGCTCTTGCGGCACCAGAGCATCGTCCCGGGCGTCGTCTATGGCCATAATATTGACCCGGTCGCCGTCCAGTTTGATACCAAGGAACTCACGCAGGCGCTGAGACGCGCCGGCACCAGTGCCACGGTCCAGCTCTCGGTCGAGGGAACCGAAAACCCCTACCTGGTGATCTTCCGCGATGTGCAGCACCATGCCATCCGGCAGGACGTCACCCATGTGGACCTTCAGGCGCTCAGCCTGACGGAAACCGTTCGGGTGCCGGTCAGCGTGGTGCTTGTTGGCGAAGCGCCCGCTGTTGAGGAACAGGGCGGTGTTCTCATGCACTCGCTGCTGGAACTCGAGATCGAGGCGCTGCCACTGGACCTCGTACCCGTTATCGAGGTCGACATTTCTGGCCTCACCAAGATCGGCGACCAGATTACGGTAGCCGACCTCAATATCCCAGACACCATTACCGTGCACAACGCGCCGGATGCGACGATCGTCCAGGTCACTTACCAGGCTGAAGAGCAGGCAGAGGCCGGCGAAACCGTGGTCGAGGCTGAAGTCGCTGAGACCGCCGAGGACGCGGGCGAAGAGTAATCAGCCACATCCCCGATGGCTTAACAACGAGACAGGCGAGGGAATCCCTCGCCTGTCTCGTTTTCATGCCGTAGGCCCTAGGGCGCGTAGCCCAACTGGGCGGAAATCTGCTTGGCAGCGCGCAGCAATGCTGCGGTCACCACGCCGTCCACTTCGGGAGTGAGCCGGTGGGAAGGACCGCAGATGCAGAGCGCAGCCCTGATCCGGCCACGAAAGTCGAGCACGGGGGCTGCTACGTCAACAAGGTCGGGAGCCCACGCCCCTCGAACAAGGGCATACCCCAGGCCGCGTATGTCGGCCAACTTCTGCACATCCCCGCTCATTCCCTGCGCCTGTCCATCTCCCTGGTGATGGGATGCATCAAAAGCTAACCAGATTCGACTGGCGGCACTCAACCACGTCGGCACCACCTGGCCCGCCGCGCGTTCAGCGCGGACCGGGTGAGGGCTCGTGAGGGTGTGTAGATCGAAACACACACCGCCTTGCTGGACCACCAGGCTGACGGTCTCACCGATCTCAGCGACCAGGCCTTGCATCGACGGCTCCGCGACTGCCACCACATCGAGGGATGACAACACAACCGCCGCCATTCCGAGCACCCGAGCGCCAAGGCGATATCTACCAGTCCCGGACTGGACCACCAGACCCTCATCACGGAGCGCCAGAAGGAGCCGCGAAACCGTGCTCTTGTGCAGGCCCAACTCGCGACTCAGCTCCGTCACCCCAAGCTCGGGATGCTCCAATGTAAAGCACCCAAGAATGCGTACAGCCCGATGGACCGACTGCACGGCAGCCTCTGGAGTCCCGGGTGGCCCGGCTTGACCTGACCCGGGCCCCTGATTCTCTGTCAACGTCAAGGCACTCCTGACGACCCTCGGCCCTAACCCGCGTAGCGGTCGCGCTGCCGGCGCTTGCTCTCGGCACGCCGCGCCTTGGCGGCCCCCTTCTTCCTGGCAATGCGCCCCAGCTCGCCCTTGGTCACGAAGTAGCGCCGCTTTCTCAGTTCGCTCATGATACGATCGCGTACCACTTTGTTGCGAAAGCGCTTGATCAGGCTCTCGCTACTCTCATCCTCGCGTAGAACAACATAGGTCATCGATCTAGCCTCCTTATTTGTGCTGCAGTCGCAATCGCCGGAGCCCGGGTAATTTTCCTGAGCATCCGTACCGCTTTGCGGTACAGCGTTGCCTAATATGATACGTATACGATATCATAGTTCCATGATCCGTCAATGGTGAAGCAATACTTGACCATGTCTGGCAGCCATGGTAGCATACGGGAACGAATCCATCTGTGCGTCCGCTAGAGGAGGGCGTTATCAGGAATCAAGGTCAAGACCAGGGAGGTGAAACCGGATGTCAGAACAAGAGAAGATTGAGGTCCTGGGAACAGTGACGGAGGCCCTCAAGGGTGCCAAGTTCCGCGTGGAACTCGAAAGTGGTCACGAAGTTATGGGCTATCTCAGTGGCAAGATGCGCCGATACTATATACGCATCCTGCTTGGCGACAAGGTGAAGGTGGAGCTGTCGCCCTACGACCTGGACCGCGGTCGTATCACCTATCGCTACAAGCGTGACTTAAGCGATCTCAGGCAGCGGGTGTAACAGCAGTCCGCAGTATGCCTGAGTTGCATTACGGAAAGCGGGCCGGAGCAGATCTGCTCCCGCCCGCTTGGTTACCGGGTTGCACCAGGCAGTTGCAGCTGTCCTGGATTACTCTTCCTCGATCTTGGCCTGTGAAATGACCTGCTCTGCCAGGTGCGACGGCACGACATCGTAGCGCACGAACTCCATCGTGTACAGCCCTCGCGCCTGCGTGATTGCGCGCAGGTTGGTAGCATACTGCTGCATTTCGGCCAACGGGGCCTCAGCGGTGATCACCGCTTTCGAACCCTCCTGCCCCATGCCCTGGACCCGACCACGTCGCGTGTTCAGATCCGACATCACAGCACCAGCGTACTCCTCGGGAACCGTGATCACATACATATAGATCGGCTCGAGGAGCACCGGCTTCGCCGCGCGGAAGGCTTCCTTGAAGCCCTCGCGGCCCGCGATCTGGAAGGCGATATCCTTGGAGTCGACGGGGTGTTCCTTGCCGTCGGTGATCGCGGCGCGCACGTCCACGATATTGTACCCAGCCAGAACGCCCTGCGTCATCACGCCACGGATACCCTTCTCAATGGAGGGCATAAACGAGGACGAAATCCGGCCGCCGACGACCTCCCAGACATACTCGAATCCGGCGTCACGTGGCATCGGCTCGACCCGCATATGAACCTCAGCAAACTGGCCGGCACCACCCGACTGCTTCTTGTGGCGGTACTGCGCCGTACCAGCCGCCGTAACCGTCTCCTTGTAGGGAACCTTCGGCGTGCGGGCCTCGAGTGCCACGTTGAAGCGGCCCTTCATCCTGCGCACAGCCGTATCAACGTGCGCATCCCCCATTCCCGAGAGGATCGTCTCGACCGTAGAGGGGTCCTGATGCCATTGGAACGTCGGATCCTCCTCGCACAGCCGGGTGAGCGTCTGGCCCATCTTGGCCGTATCTGCCTTGGTCACGGGAGTGATGGCCACGCTGTAGAGCGGTGTCGGGAACTTCGGACCGCGCAGCGTCAGAACCCGCGGCTTCTGCGATAGGGTGTCGCCCGTCTGCGCCACTGCCAACTTGGTCGCCGCGCCGATGTCGCCGGCGTGCAACGAATCAACGGGGAGCTGTTCGCTACCGCGCATGACGATGATCTGGCTAAAGCGCTCCGCTTCGCCAGTGCGCGAGTTCATCAGAGAGTCGCCTGGCGCCAGTTGCCCGCCAAAGACCTTGAAGTAGCTGATCTTGCCCACGTAGGGGTCGGCCGTGGTCTTGAAGACCAGAAGCGCCAGAGGCGATCCGTCGGCCACTTCAAACGTCTCCTCATTCCCCTGAGCGGTTCGTGCCGTGAAGGTCTTGCCGGCAGGCGAAGGAGCAACGCCAACCAGGAGGTCCAGGAAAGCACTGAGGCCAATCATCTCGGACCCGCCAGCGCCTGCGAAAACCGGAATCCACGCGCCCTGAGCGACGACGGCCCGCAATCCGTTGGCCACCTCATCTGGCGTGATGTCCTCGTCCTCAAAGTACTTCATCATCAGCTCTTCGTCAGCCTCGACAGCCGCCTCGACGATCTGGGTATAGAGCTCGTCGACCCGGTCGGTCAGGTCAGCAGGGACCTCGGCTGGCTTCCCCTCAGGACCCATATACGCCTTGCGCTCAAGGACGTTGACCACGCCGGCATAGTCAGCCTGCGTACCGATAGGCAGCAAGAGCGGCAGGAACTTGGCATCGAACGTGTCGGTCAGCGAGGCCAGTGCCTTGTCGAAATTCGCGTTCTCACGATCCATCTTGTTGATGAATACCGCGCGCGGAAGCTCTTCCTCATCGGCGTAGCCCCACGTGAGCTCGGTACCGACCTCTACGCCGGCAGCCGCATCCACTACAAAGAGGGCCATATCAGCAGCACGCAACCCGCTCTTGACCTCACCGACGAAGTCGGTGTAGCCGGGCGTATCGATGAAGTTAAGCTTCGTATTCTTCCATTCCACCGGCGCCATCGCCGTGCTTAACGAGATCTGACGGCGGGTCTCCTCAGCGTCAAAGTCCGTCGTCGCAGTCCCCTCCTCCACCTTCCCACGCCGGCTGACCGCCTTGCTCAGGAAGAGCATCGCCTCGACCAGAGTCGTCTTTCCTGCTGACCCGTGGCCCACGAGGGCGATGTTACGGATGCTATCCGTGGTATATGCTTTCATCTACACTCCCTCCAGGTAATAGTACCGCTTCTCGTCCGCGCGAAGACGCGCCGGTCTTGTGTAGCAGACAAAGACGGCCCTATGGCCGTCTCAGTGCACAGGAAGTACGGTGGATTATTGTAAAGGATAATGCCTGAAAGTCAAAAGGTCCGGACGCTGACAAAACGGCCGCCGGACGGTGCGTACTCACGCCTCTGCCCCCAGAAACTCCTGAAAGACAAGGTTTCCCAACAACCGGCCGTGCTGGGTGAGGCGCAGGCGATCACCATCCCAGTGGACCAAGCCATAGCCCGCCAGACGGTCGATGACATCCCCGTAGAGATCACCCAGGTGCTGCCCCAGCATCTCGAAGAAGCGTCCGTCGGTGATCCCTTCGGCCAGTCTGAGACCCATCATCATCGTCTCACCGGCCAACGTTGCCGGCAACACCGGCGCCTCCGAATACCCCTGCAGATGGCTGTGCGTCATAGCGCTGATATACGCTTGCGGATGGGGCAGGTTGCTCCATCGACGCTCGCGGAACCATGAATGCGCGCCTGCCCCAAGCCCGATCCAGGGTTCATTGCGCCAGTAGATAAGATTGTGGAGCGATACACGCGAAGAGATGCTCTCCGTCTCGCCGTCAGGCGGCAAAGCCCACACGGCGGGCGCCGGATAGTCACCCCGTGCCCAGTTGGAGATCTCATATTGCCAGAAGCAGGCTTCATGGAGCCTCTCTGAAGCGGCTTCGTACATATCGGCAGCCAGGTCAGGATCAGGTAAGGGAACCTCGCCCAATGCAAGTGTCTCAGCAAGCGGCGTGCCCGGCTCCAGGGTGAGTGCATAGAGCGACAGATGGTCAGGGCCAAGCTCGAGACAGCGCACGACAGTCTCGTTCCACTGCTCCAGGGTCTGCCCTGGCAGCCCGTACATTAGATCGAGGCTGATGTTGTCAAAGCCCGCCGCTCGCGACGCGTAGTAGCCTGCGACGGCCTCGTCCCACGAATGGATACGTCCGAGCAGCAGCAGTTCAGCGCTGTGCGAGGACTGCACCCCCATACTCAACCGCGTGATCCCGGCTTCCCGCAGCCCTTCCAGATGGGCAGCGCTTAACGTGCCCGGATTGGCCTCAAGCGTGACCTCGGCATCCCACGGCAGCCTGAACTCACGCCTGACCGCTTCAACGATGCTCTCAATCGACTCGATCGTCAACAGCGAAGGCGTGCCGCCGCCGAAATAGAGCGTCCGGGCGCGCGCGCTAATCGCTCGTTCGGAACGCTGGCGCGCCTCGTTCACAATCGCGGCTACGTAGGCATCCTCGAGCGATAGCAGCCCGGCATAGGTGTTGAAGTCGCAGTAGGTACAACGCCGGCGGCAGAACGGTATATGGACGTAGATGCCAACCTGCGAGGATCGGTGCCCCTCCGTGTACCGGGTCATGCGACCCTCTTGGCACACGCCGCCGAACGCAGTGCCACCCTCTCGCCGCTGATCAGGCGAAGCTTCGTCGGTCGCCCAAGACGTTTGATGGCAGCCTCCATCGTCAGAGCCGCTGCCTTGCTTTCGACTCGCCAGGCCGCCTCCAGCGTAACCGGCAGGTGCGCGCGAGTGTAGCGTCCACCGCGACCGGCATTGTGCGCAGCAACACGCTGAGAGAGGCTATGGGTTGTGCCCGTGTAAAGCGACCCATCCCCACACCGCACGATATAGACATACCATTCCACGCCGGGCACCTCGATCCTGGACCCCAGCACCGGTCACACAACACTTAATAGGTTAGAACGCGAGTATACCCCCACCCGTCACAACGGCAACGGTGTCTCCAAAGATAGCACAACCGCCGGTCCCCGACCTCCAGAGTACGCCAGTGTGACAGATGCGCTCCTGACAGTAACCATTCTGTAGCGTTCCGAAAGTTGACGTACGGGCTACATAAGATAGAATACGGTTAGTCACGATTGCCCGTTGTGGCAGTCTGCCGCGCAAGTATGGGAACTCGGGAGTTCACTATGTCCGTACGCACGCTCGCCCTGGTTCTGCTTCTCACAGGGACTCTGTCGGCCCTCCTGTTCATCGTACCAGGCCACTGGAACGCTCAGGCGGCTCCGATCCCTCTCCCCGATCGTCTGGAGACAGCAGCCAGCATCGCGCCCACCCCCACCGTAAGCCATACGGTGTACATCCCCCTCGTCGAGAAGCACGTATGGGTCGAGTTGCCCATACGCAATAGTGGGTTCGAAGAGGCATGGGAGACGGAGTCATCATACGCTGCGCTGAAGGTCGACACCGACTCGGGCTCGATTGAGCTTCTGAGCACGCAGAATAGCATCCTCACGCCGCCCGGCTGGACGACGTGGTTTCGCGCAGGGCAGGCGTATGATGAAGGCGATGGCTACATCATGTGGGGACAGCCCGAAGTCCGCACGGTCAACCACCACTTCCCCGACCGTATGCAGGCGGGGCTGCGAGGTATGGAGCTCTTCACCGTGTGGCGTGTTCACGATGCTGGGTTCCTGCAGTATGTCGATGTGATCACCGGTAGCTATCTCTCGCTCAGCGCATGGGCTCACGCGTGGTCAAACAACGAGGGGGCCCCCACCCTGGATAACCCGGATGATCCCTACTGGAGTGAGGGTGCGCACGTTGGCTTCAACCAATTCTCCACTCCCGAGGGAACGGAGGGTCTCGATGGCGGGGATATGAACTTCACGTTCATGCTGGGCATCGATCCCACTGGCGGCAGCAACCCGATGGCCGATTCCGTGGTCTGGGGGGACGGTGTTCACATCTACAACGCTTACAGAGAGGTGCCCACGGTATGGACGCGGGCGGAGTCCTCCCGCATCACCATCTTCCTCAGATCCTTCACACTCTGGCGCTATAAGCACAACAATGCCTACTGGGATGAGGTGAAGCTGATGGTGTGCCAGTAGGCCGTCTGCGGCGCCTGCCGTCTGCATCGCTCGCCGTCTGCGGCGCCTGCCGTCTGCATCGCTCGCCGTCTGCGGCGCCCGCCGTCTGCGGCGCCCGCCGTCTGCGGCGCCCGCCGTCTGCGGCGCCTGGTCCTGGCACAGACGCATAGGGTGCTATACTTCCTGGGTGCATGTCCAAGGAGGTGCCTATGGTTCACAAACTCGCTGCCCTGCAGCACGCCACGACGCAATGGTCCTATGGCTCCGCGACTGCCTACGCCGACCCGTTCAATGACCTCCAGCTCGATGTTCTGTTAACCCACGAAAGCGGCGAAATGTGGCGGGTGCCGGCTTACTGGGCTGGAGACCAGACGTGGACCGTGCGCTTCGCCCCACCCAGGCCGGGCCGCTACAGCGTGACAACGGTCTGCTCAGACACGGCGAACCCCAGTCTGGACGACCAGACCTCCGTGCTGGAAGCTGCGCCCTATACAGGCGATCACCCACTGCTGCGGCATGGCCCGCTGCAGGCCCGGGCAGATGGCCGCGTCCTCGAGTTCGCCGACGGCACGCCATTCTACTGGTTGGGTGACACGTGGTGGATGGGATTGTGCACGCGCATTGCGTGGCCTGACGAATTCATGCGGCTCACTGCAGACCGCGTCGCCAAAGGATTTAGCCTGATCCAGGTCGTAGCGGGACTCTATCCTGACATGCCCGCGCTCGACCCACGCGGCGCCAATGAGGCGGGTCTGGCCTGGCAGGGAGATTTCGCGCGGATCAATCCCGCGTACTTCGATATGGCCGATCTGCGGCTGCAATGGCTGGTCCGTAGCGGCCTGGTTCCCTGCGTTGTTGGGTGTTGGGGCTACTACCTTCCCCAGGTGGGTATGAATCGTATGCAGGCCCACTGGCGCTATCTCATCGCGCGCTGGGGTAGTTATCCCGTCATCTGGTGCCTTGCCGGCGAAGGGGCGATGCCCTACTATCTCTCAGCAGATCCCGATGGCGACCAGAAACGCCAGATCGAGGGCTGGACCGAAGTTGCACGCTACGTCCGCGCCACCGACCCCTATCACAGGCCCATCACGATCCATCCTACCCAGATTGGGCGCGACCAGGTGACCGATGATAGCGTGCTCGACTTCGATATGCTACAGACGGGTCACGGGGGCTACGCCAGTGTGCCCAACACAGTCGCCAAAGTGACCGCCGAACGCAGCCGTCTCCCGGCGATGCCCGTCGTCGTTGCCGAGGTCAACTACGAGGGCATCCTGCACGGTACGGCGGCCGAGACGCAGCGGCTCACCTACTGGTGCTCTATGCTTTCGGGCGCGGCGGGATATACGTACGGCGCCAATGGCCTATGGCAGGCCAATACGCGACATCACCCCTACGGTCCCTCGCCCCATGGAGCAAGCTGGGGCGACGCGCCTTGGGAGGAAGCGTACCAACTCGAGGGCAGCCAGCAACTGGGGCTGGCGAAAGGGCTCTTGACAGCCTATGACTGGTCTCACTTTGAGCCCCATCCTGAGTGGGTGGAGCCTGCGGGTTCGGCTGCCAACGTGGAGGCCCCTTTCGCAGCCGGCATTCCGGGGCAGGTGCGGATCATCTATCTCTACCAGCCCACTGTGCCGTGGGCCAAGACCCGCACGTGGGTGTGCCAGCTGGAGCCCGACGTCAGCTACCTGGCCTTCTACTGGAATCCGCGCAACGGCAGGCGCCACGACATCGGCGCCGTGGAGCCCAATGAGGAAGGTAGATGGGCCATACCCATCCAACCAACGATGAGCGACTGGGTGCTCGTGCTTGAGGCGTGCGGCGACCGCGCTGCACAGTCTGGTCTGGCGCAAGCACACCGCTCTGCCGGCGGCAGCGGCCCCACCGATCTGGGGGCGCTTGTCGCACAGGTCCTGGAGGACCTCAGCGGCACGGTTGGCGCACGCGGGGCCGAAGTGGAGACGCCAGGCCACTGGCCTTCCGTATGGGTCGATCCGTCACAGACCAAAGCCGCGTGGGCCGAGGCCATCGTGCGTGCCATCGCGCACGGAGGCTCCAATCCCAGGATCACACTGCGCACCGAGCTCATCGCTGGTGGCATGATTCGCTGTCGTGTGCTTGGGGACGGATTCGACGTCGACTTCGACCTCCCGGCAGCCCTGATGGCAGGCTAGCACACTCGCCGAGAGGTGCCCATCGCGAGTTGTCAGCCGGCGCTGGCTGGAACACGTTATGGTATGGCGGGGACTGCGTGGGCGAAAAAGGCCTGAACCCAGTTCTCGTTCGCGGCAGTCTCGGCGACGCCGCCAACACGGGGTTCAGGCCGAACGTAGCACCAACATCTGCAAGCTTCAGCCGAACCTCTGACTCGCCCCATTGACCTGGGGCTCAGCACGGAACAGCAGTGAGTTTGAGCTTACGCCTCACCGCCCTCAACGCGCTCCACGGCCTCAGTGGTCACATGCTTCCGCCCCTTGCGCCGGAAGATCAGGCCCAGCAACCGGACAAACCCGTAGACCACAAGCCCGATGAACGCCACAACGGGCAACAACACGATCACGACCCAAATCAGGGCATCGACCAGGAACTGGAATGCCCCTACCAGGGCCTCCACAGCGCGCTTCGCTGTACCCTGAGGTCGCCATCCCGCGATCTCCACAGGTTGTGAAAGCTCATCGGGCACGAGTGTTACCGTGATCGTTGCCATACCCGACTGGCGCTCCAGGTAGCGCATACGCCCCTTGGTCTCCTCGATCTGGATCTGTGTCGAGCTCAGCTCTGCATAGACAGCCAGGACCGCTTCGGTGTCCTCGGCCTCTTCCATCAGCTCCTCGAGCCGCGCTTCCTTGACCTCGAGCGCATTCAGGCGCGACTCCAGGTCTACATACTCCTGCGTCACATCCTGGCTGCTGATGGAATCCTGTGTGACTTCCATGGCCAGCGCGCGCAGTGCATCCATTGTCGCGTTAAACGACTCCGCCGGGACGCGGAGCGTCAACTCGATCCGTCGCAAGCCGCTCTCGTAGGAATAGCTGCTCGCGTTCGACACGTAACCGCCGGCGTCCTCCGCAGCCTTGATCACGGCACTCTGCCCCGCATCGGTGTCCGCCAGGACAAGGACCAGACTGCCGTTGTAGATGATCATCCGGGGCAGATCCGCCGGTGTAGCTGCATCAGCAGCATAGTCATAGTCTACCTTGGCTTCAGATGCATACTCCTCCCTGGGAGCCTCAGCAGGTGCTGATCCGGCGCTTTCCTCCCATAGCTGTCCGGCCTCATCCGACGCGCTCCTGGCGCCACATCCAATCAGCATAACTGCCAACAACAGAGCAAACCATCTGCGTGACCATCGCTGTCTCATCGGGATTCTCCTCCCATCTTCTCGACTCACCTACCAACCTCCAACCGATCGATCAAGCGCTGCGGGAGCGCCTGGGCGCGCATCCGTTCCTGCGTGATCGCGATCGGATATGATACTCGACGAAAAGTCCACGTCAGTTGTTCCGTGTCGAGTAGTGCATAGGCCGCGCGCGGGTCTCCATCGCGCGGCTGCCCAACGCTCCCCGGATTGAGAATCAAGCGACGTCCACCAAGCTGCAACGACACGCCGGCCTCGGCGCGCAGCGAGCGCACTCGCCCTTCACTCGCCAGCCACTCGTGCACCAGAGGCAGATGCGAATGGCCCACGAGGGCGAGGCTGAAGTCGAACTGCTCAAAGCACTGGGCCGCCGAAGCCCCATCGACCAGATACTCCCATACCGGATCCCGGGGACTGCCGTGGGCCAACATGATGCCGTCGTTCAACGTCAGCATAGGTGGAAGCAACTTGAGGAATTCGGTCGCGGGGGCCCGCATGACCGCCTGAGTCCAGAGCAGCGCAAGCCGTGCCTCGCGGTTGAAGATCAGGAGATCAGCCTTACCGATGGCGCCCCAGTCGTGGTTACCTGCCAGGCAGGTCAACCGGAAGTCGCTCAGACGCGACACGCACTCATTGGGATTTGGGCCATAGCCCACGACATCCCCCAAGCAGACCAGAGCGTCGAACTCAGGGCTATCGTGAAGAACGGCCTCTAGCGCTGGTGCATTGCTGTGAATGTCGGAGACGACAAGGTAGCGCATGCGCAGTAGCTCCTGAACAGATATGGTGCACGGGCGCGTAAAACCAGCAACACTATAGCCAAGATCACACCGAGCGCAATGGGCGCTACCGAGCGAGCCTCAGGCTCACATCGCCCGCTGTCATCCGACGCGTGTCGCCAGCCGCTGTGCGCACCATGAGAGCGCCATCGTCATCGACGCCCTCCGCGACGCCCACGAAACAACCCTCCGGCGCACTCACTTCGACAGAACGACCTAACCACGCCAGCGCTTCATGCCACTCAGGAAGCGGATCCACCCCGTCGAGCAGTGCCGCATAGCGCCGGTCGATCGCCCCAAGCAGCTTCTCGAGCAATAGCCCGCGATTCACCTCTCTGCCACCCAGTGCCAGAAGGCTCGATGCGTTGGGGGCGAGCGAGGCCAGATCGGCGCCCCCTACGTTTACGTTCAGGCCGATACCCACGACGATGAGAGCCGGAAGAGCATCGTGCGGCAGTTCTATCTCGGTCAGCATCCCGGCAAGCTTCTTCCAGGAGTCGGCGCGAGATGAGGGCTCTACGATCAGATCATTGGGCCACTTGAGCAACACCGGGATGCCTGTCACGTCTCGAACGGCCTCCACCAGGCCGAGACCGCACACCATCGGCACTCGGGGCGCGGTGCGCACCAGCGGTTCAGGAGGATGGAACAGCACCGAGAAGAGCAAGGAGGTGCCCGCGGCGGCCTGCCAGTGACGCCCTAACCGCCCACGCCCGGCTGTTTGTACATCTGCGACGACGACAAACCCCTCCTCCTCGCCTCGCCTGCCAGCTGCCATAGCGACATCATTCGTGGATGCCACGACGTCCGCATGGACGATGGTGCGTCCAATACGTCGCCCGGGATAGTGAGAGAGCGACAATGACGTCTCACTCATAGCGGCCCCACCCCTACGGGGGCATCGCAGCCGGAGGGCTTCACGGCGTCACGCCCAGAAGTGCGGCTGGGCCATCTGGCTGGAGCCACGACAGCACGTTGACTGCCACGCCGTTGATCCAGAGCTCCCAGTGGAGGTGGGCTCCGGTCGACAGTCCGGTGTTTCCGAGCAGCCCGATCTGATCGCCGGCAGCGACCTGCTGCCCGACCTCAACGTCGATCTGCGCCAGATGCCAGTAGCCACTCACCACACCCCAACCGTGATCGATCATGACCGCATTGCCACGCACGACCAGCGTTTCAGCCAGAACGACAATGCCGGGCGTGGGCGCCCGCACGGCCATCCCGATCTCGCCGTCAAAGTCGGTGCCGGCATGGTAGCTCCCAAACCCGTACCCATACGAGCGCCGCGATCCGTAGTAAGAGGTGACGGCAGACTGCACGGGAAGGATGAAAGGATAGGTCCAGTAGCGAGGGGACGAGCGCAGCGTCCGGAGCCCCGCAATCTTGGCCGTCTCCGACTGGCTGGCCGCCGGATCGAGCAGCGATTGCCGGTCCGCGGGGAGATCGAGGCGCTCATAGTCGTATCGCCCGGCGGTCACAACCAACGGCAGCGTCACCTCCACGCTCTCGCCAGCATCGGTGTGGAGCGCAAGTGTGAGCGGCACCTCACCAACAGCCAGCAGGGCGGGCAGGCCAGCGAGGCCTACCCACGCTGTTCCCGTTCCATCAACAGCGTGGCAAGGCTCAACCTGGTCGAGAAAGGTCGCCTTGCAGGTCACCGGTTCGGCCGTGACAATGCGGAACGCCACCGTTTCGCCTCGGGCCACAGGTTGCTGAGACACTTCGACGTGAACAACGGGTGAAGGGAAGGGCCCAGGCTGCGCACCGGCGATGACCGAGGTATCCCGACCCGCCGGCACCAGCAGGGGCAGCCCCAATGTGCCAGGCACCGGGTTGAGCCGAAGCATCTCCCACCACCCCACGCCGTAGCGCAGCGCGGCAGCCACTCGCGACGCCAGGCCATAGGCTGGGTCGTCGGCAACAGCCACCGCGTCAGTGCCCAATGGCGCCATGACCTTCAGTCCAGCAGGAAGTCCCGTAGGGCTGAGCAGCTGGTTGGCCTGTGCCAGCGCCTGCGGGTCGACGCCGGCCGCACGGCTGATCACAAGCAAGCTCGACCCCGGCGCCAACACGCGTTCCACGCCGCGAGCCATAGCGCCATCGCCCAACAAGAGCGTCTGACCGGCATAGACCTGACGGGGGTCCTGGATTCCATTGAGGCGCATCAAGGCACGGAGCGAGACGCCGTACCGCTCGGCAATGTCCGGGAGCGTGTCACCCGGCTGCACCTCCACCGTCGCTTCAGCGGGAGGCCGCTCCGCGAGGAGGACAGCGGCACTGGCAGGCCGGCCTACGAACAGGGTCCAGCCTGTGATCGCGGCAATCGCAAGCAAGAATGCGGGCCTAAGCGCCGCTCGAAGGCCCATCAAGAGGCTCCATCCGAAGGCGCTCGCCTGGCTGTACCCACGTCACGAGCGCGGGCGGCCCCTCGATGAAGTACTTCGCTGCTGCACGCGGAGCGTAGTACGGGCGGAAGGGACGCGCGATGACACTGTCGACGACGACGCCTTCCGAATCCAACCAGACAACACCAATCGGAAAGAAGACAAAGAACATGTGGATCGCTGTCCCTACCCGGCTCTCGGCGGGTTCCACAAACAGGAGTCCCTCATCATTGCCGAGACGGCGCCGGAAGGTAAGGCCACGCAGACGGCATGCGAACGTGTCGCAACGACGAACGGCCAGGGGCAGCACATGGCCCGCTTCGGTGACCAGCCTGACGGCTATGTCAGCCATCCGTCCCTCTGCAGCACCGTGCTCAAGAAAGGCGCCCCCTCACTGCGACACAAGCGAGACTGACCCAATACCGGCTGTCACCTTGATCGACAACGTCAACGGGGCAACGCCATAGGCATCGTTGACGTAGATGTCGTCGCCCTGCTCATCAAACCCCACGACATCGACACCGGTCACCGCCGTGCCCACCAACGTGACGCGCGCCCCGATCGTCCCCGGCACACGCACGATCACCTTTCCAGCGCCAGCCTTGACATCGACAACGCCCGACCGTTGGTAGGCGCCGCTGAAGTCGAGATCAGCCGTCCCCGCGCCGCCGAGGACGGACACGCGGTCGAAGTTCGCATTTCCCAAGCCCGCTGCCACCAGATGCCCAGCCCCCGACGTCAGCCTGAGTGTCCCCAGTGGCTGAGGGTTCGGGCTCCCAAACGTGAGCGATAGATCGGAATTGCCTGAGGTGACGGTCAGATCTGACAGAGGTAGTCCAGAGAGGTCGAGTTGCGCCTCACCCGTGCCAATGTCAACCGTGAGGTCCAGAGGAAGCCCACGGCCCAGCTCCACGTCCCAGGCATTCTGCAGTTCGGAGTGATCGCCCAGTGGGATCTGTGAGCCGAGGCCCTGGCCCACCGTCACGCGCACGCGCTCATCCTCTGTCTCTTCCTCGACGTTCGGTGCCCACTCGGCGACGTTGTAGCGGAAGCGTCCACGTAAGAGCGAGACCTCATCCGATGCGCGGACGGTAAGGCTGCGTAGCAACAGGCGCAACCGCACCGTGGCACGCGTCGCCCCGCCGCTCTCGACCGTTCGAACTTCGTCCACAGGGTCGATCTCGGTGAGCGGTTCGACGGTAGGAATTGGGATCATGCAACCCGCCAGGATCGCCGACAGCATTGCCATCGCCACCGCCCACCGGGCTGGTCGCAACCGCCCGACAGATCGCCATTTCATGCCGCGCCCTCCTCCCGTTTGAACGGTTCAATCCGCACCTCACCGTTCTCTCCGGCGTTCACCTGCTGAACACGAAGCTCCACCGCATCCAGCAAGCTCTGGCAATGTTGGGCCAGGGCCTTGCCGCGCTCATAGAGCTCGACCGTTTCGTCGAGTTCCAGCCCCTCTCCCTCAAGTCTGGCCACGGTCGCCTCGAGCTCCTGGAGCGCCTGCTCGTAGGTCAGATCGATCTTCTCGCTCATCCGTTACTCCTCTCCCACGCGTTGTACAGCGCGGCGGACCCGTCATCAGCCGATGGCTGTCATTATAGCCTGGACGGAGGGAGAGGCGAAGCCGTCTGCCGCCACGGGTGGACACACTGATCCCGTCGGCTATAATGAAGCACTGTGAGACACACAAAGCGATCCGGTGCAGGCATCGTCCTTCTACTGATCCTGAGTGTCCTGATCCTCGGGGGCACATGGTTGTACACGACATGGCGTTCCAGCGAAGCGGTCCTTCCGGCGACGCTCACGATCAATGGGCTGTCGGTCGCTGGTATGACGCGCGATCAGGCCCTCGTCGCGATCGAGCAGGCCTATACGATCCCGATCACCGTGACCTACGCGGGCCAGGTCATCGGGCCGCTGCTACCCGAGTCCATCGAGCTGCGGGTGGACATCCAGGCCACAGCCCAGAACCTCGACGAATCGATTGCGTCCGGATCGGGCGGCCTGGCCTTTGCCCAGTATCTGTTCGACACGGTGCGCGGCCGTGAGCCGGCGAAGACAGTGGTCCCTGCAGTCGTCCTCTACTCGCGCGAGCGGGTCGACGCGTTCCTGCAGCGCACAGCCCAGAAGTACGACCACCCGCCGCTTGGCCCAGTAGCCCTGCCCGAATCGGGTACGTTCAGACCGGCAGCCGAAGGCACTACGCTCAACAGCGAGGCCTCACTCCCGCTCTTGATCTCCGCGATACTCTCCCCGGATCCGGCCAAACGTGAGGTCGCGCTCGTCGTGGCTACGGAGCCAGCGCCGGAAGTCTCCCTCGACATCCTGGAACAGGCTCTCACGGCAGCGCTTGCGGGCTTCCGGGGTGTCTTCAGCATCTACGCCAAGGATCTCGAGAGCGGCAGCGAGCTCTGTCTGCAATGCGATGTGGCTCACACGGGCATCAGCACCATCGAGGTCGCCACCGCGTTGGAGATCTACCGGATGCGTGAGATTCCCCTGGACAACGAGACCGCAGGAATGATCGACGTGATGCTTGCGACGGGGGATAGCGCAGCGGCGGATGGCCTTCTCTCTGCGCTCGGTGGCGGAGATTTCTACAGCGGAGCGCAGCAGGTGACGGATGGCCTCTGGTCGTTGGGCCTGCGCAACACCTTCGTTTCGGCGCCACTCAGCACCGGGGGGGCGGAAACCACAGAAGCCAGCATCACCACGCCAGCCAACACGCGCACCGACCTCGCAACTCAACCAAGTCCGACCGTCCAATCGACGGCGGTAGACATCGGCATTCTCGTCGAGAGCCTCTATCACTGCGCGCAGGGAGGCGGCATGCTCCGGGCTCTCTACCCGCGAGCGATCACGCCGCTGGAATGTGAGGAGCTCCTTGGTCGAATGCACCAGAGCAGCGAGCGCCCGCTGCTGCTTGGGGCGCTCCCAACGGGTATGCGCGTCGCTCACACGCGAAGCATCGACGGAAGCACCTATGCGGAAGCCGCGCTTGTCTACGGTCCGGGAACGCCCTTCGTATTGGCCGTGCTGATGTACCAGCCGGAGTGGTTGCTGGTCGAGGAGAGCGAGCCTACCTTCTCGCAGATCGGGATGCTGACCTATCGCTTCTTCAGTGGAGAGCCCGAGACCCTCATCGGAGGGGCTCAGCCCTAGACGTCAAGGCGTAACGGGGGCGTCCGACGGCGCGCCAATAAGGCCGTGGGCCTCGAGAACCTGCTGCCCCGGCGCCGCGAGAAGCCACTGCACGAACTCACGCGCTGCACCCTCAGGCTCCCCGGGTGTCACTACAAAGTGGGTGCGCGTCAGTGGGTATACCCCAGCCTCGATAGCCTCGTCGACGGGCGGTACGTCATTGACCACCAACGCACGGACTCGGCCATCAAGTTGTGCGGTCGAGACATAACCGACAGCCAGCGCATCCTCCGCCACAAACTGCACCATCGCGTCTGAGCTGGGCGCCAAGAGGGCGTTCAGCGAGATGCGCGCGTCGCGCATCACCCATGCCTGGAAGAACGCACTATCTCCCGAGGCCGTCTCGCGACTGACGAGCGTCGGCGGCCCGGGCAGGCCGCCCCACGTGGCCCAGTCTTCCAACCGACCCTGATACAGATCCTGCAGTTGGGTCATGGTCAAGCCCGGAAGACCGTTCTGGGGATGCACGATGATCGCCAGCCCGTCGCGTGACATAGGCTGCACCCACGCACCCTCAGGCGTAGCGTCCGACAGCCACGTGACGATGGCCACATCAGCGTCTCCCTGATGAAGCGCCTGGTGTACCCAGGTGTCAGCACGCGACAGCACGATGATCTCGATCTCCGGATGGACCTGGCGAAACGCGGCCGCCGCGCCTTGCAGCGCCGACGCCAAGCTTTCTGAGCACGCCACGGTGAGCGGTTCTGCCGCAGTCGCGAGAGGCGCCGGACTGGGCGTCGGGATCAGGGCGACAGGTGTGACGCATCCCACCAGCAGCAAAGCGGCAAGCACGGCCAAGGCTGACGCCCTGGCCAACCGTAGTCGCAACTGTCCAATGAAACTGAGCGCGGGTCCGATCGGGACCGGCTTCTCCCGACGCTCGGGATCACATCGATCCATAGGGTCCCCTGCCTTGCCCGGCATCGAGCACCGGGGGCCTAGCGCAGGACGCCGGTCAAGACCAGGCCGCCGAAGAGCGCACAGTACACGGCAAAACCGTAGAGGCTGTGCCGCCGGACGAGAGCGAGAAGGCCGGCAATCGCAAGGTAGCCAGAGATGGCAGCTGCCGCCATGCCTGCGACGACAGCGCCAGCAGGCGTGGTGCCTCCGCCGTCCAGAACCAGCTTCGCAATCTGATAGAGCCCAGAGGCAAGCACGATAGGGACGGCGAGCAGGAAGCTGAACCGCGTTGCATCTTCGCGCCGGAACCCGGTCAGTAGACCGGCGGCGATCGTCGAGCCAGAGCGGCTCAACCCGGGTGCAATGGCCAGTGTCTGCGCGAGCCCGATCAGGAGCGCATCAAACCACGAGATGGACGTAATCGGACGTTGGCGCGAGCCCAGCATCTCGGAGACGACCAGCAACAATGCGGTACCCAACAGAAAGGCGGCAGCGGCCATCGGGACACCGAAGAGCTGTTCGATCTTTTCCTCAAACAGGACACCGACGATACCTGCGGGGATCGTGGCAACGACCATGGCCCACGCGACGCGAGCGTCCGGGTCGGCAAGTGAGCGCTGGCGCAGGCTCTGCAGGCCCGCCCGAAACAGGCGCCACAGGTCGCTCCAGAAGTACGCGACGATAGCCAGAAGCGTGCCCAGGTGTAGAAGGGTATCCAGGGTCAGACCTGGATCGGGCCATCCCAGAAGACGTGGAACGATCACGAGATGCCCCGAGCTACTGACGGGAAGGAACTCGGTGAGACCCTGCAAAATCCCCAGAAGAACTGCTTGCCAGACTGACATTGTGGCCTCCGTTGACAGTACAGCACAACGCGGCGCCACGCAGTTCGCCCGCTCCCGCCGCAGGCCGGCGCCCCGTCGCACATGCCACGACCACAGGCCTGCAGCCGTTGGCGGCAGGCTCTGTCCGTGGCCATCTAGATAAGCACGCGGGCCAGTCTACACCATTGTGCCATCCCGACAAGCAAGGCCGGCTTGCAGAAATCGCGATGGTGTGTATAATGACTCTTGTCCGGGGCATAGCGCAGCTTGGTAGCGCGCACGGTTCGGGTCCGTGAGGTCTGCGGTTCAAATCCGCATGCCCCGACTGATGGAAGCGCTGATACAGAGTCCTGTATCAGCGCTTTTGTGTCGCCACCAGGATGATGCTACGCGATCGCGATGCGGCGCCCCGCAACCTGCGCGACAGTCACCGGGACGCCATACGTCTGCGAGAGATTCTGCGACGTGAACACGTCCGCCATCTTGCCGACAGCCAATGTCTGTCCCCCTCGCATCAACACCACGTAGTCAGCGATTGCCGCCACAAGATCCGGCTCGTGGGTCGTGAACACGGCCGTGATCCCATCGGCGACCATCTCCTGGACCAGACGTAACACGCGGTTCTTGTTACCCAGGTCCAGGTGTGCCGTGGGCTCGTCCAGCAACAGAATGCGCGGCTGTTGAGCCAGAGCACGGGCCAGGACTACCAACTGCTGCTCGCCGCCACTCAGTGTATCGATCGCGCGCCGGGCCATCGCCTCGATGCCCAGCCGCGCTAGCGCCTCCTCGGCGACACGCACATCCTCCAGGCCGGGAACGCCCAATGGGCTCAAATACGGTGCGCGCCCCAGAAGGACGTAGTCCGTGACCGTGAAACTGAACGGGATCGACTCGGTCTGTGCTACCATGCCCACGAGCCGCCCCAGGGCGCGCCGCGAGTAGGTATGGCGTGGACGCCCGTCAAGTCGGACTATGCCACTACGGGGCTTCAGCATTCCCAGGATGAGGTGCAGCAGCGTTGACTTCCCCGCCCCGTTCGGGCCCAGGATCGCCGTGATCGAGCCCGCCGGGATCTCGAGCGACAATCCTTCAAAGAGAGTGCGCGCGCGCCCATCATAGGTGAAGCGAATTGCCGAGAGCGCGATCATCGGGGAGCCTTCCGCGATCCGTGTCATCGCTCACCTTGCTTGCGCAGCGAGTCGCGGCTGCGCCATCATGAGCACGCCAAAGGCAAACGCGCCGATTAGTGATGTCAGGATTCCCAGGGGGATCTCGCCGGGGAGTGCAGAACGGGCAATCGTATCGCACACGATAGCGAATGTCCCGCCCAGAAGCAGCGCCCCCGGCAGGGCGACCTGGGCATCCGCGCCGAGGAGCCGCCGTGCAAGGTGTGGCACGATCAGACCGACCCAGCTCACCACGCCGGCAACGGAAACCACAGCCGCCGTCGCGGCAACTGAGGCCGCAAGCAGGGCCAGCCGTTCGCGCGCCGGCGCGCTCCCCAACGATAGCGCCGTCGCGTCATCGAGGGCCAGGATATTCAGTCGCCAGCGCGCCAACACCAGCCCCGCCAACGCCAGCAGCGTCACGGGAAGGATCGTCAGGGCCTCTCGCCAGGTCACCCCCCACAGGGCACCCAGCATCCAGAAAACCAGCTCAGGAAGCTGTGTGAGCGGGTCAGCGAAATACTTGAGCATGCCTACCCCTGCAGAGAACAGAGCCGACACCGCGATCCCGGCTAGCACGAGCCGTAGCGTCCATCCCCCATAGCGGATACGGGTCGCCAGCGAGTAAGAGAGGATCAACCCAAGGCAGCCGAAGCAGCCTGCTGCCGCCTGAATGCCCAACCCGGAGGCGTTCAGGGCGACGATGCCCAAGGCCGCCCCAAACGAGGCACCTTGCGAGACGCCAAGAAAGCCTGGCTCGACAAGCGGATTGTGGAAGATCATCTGCATCACGGTCCCCGCCCCGGCAAGTGACATCCCCAGCAGCATGGCGACCAGGATGCGTGGCATCCGCAGGTTCACCACGAGCCGTTGCGCCAGCGTGTCCTCGACCAGCAGTTGCGGTGGCATCCAGTACGGGCTCGGGTAGCGCCCTATGAACAGCGACAGAGCGATGCTCAGGAGCAGCAGGACGCCGAGCCCCCACAGCATCCGTCGTTGTCGGCGGGTGATCAAGGCTGCAACTGGGAAGCGTTCAGCAGGGAGACGATCTCGCGATCGATCGTCGCACGATCCAGGCCGTAGAAGTCGCCAAAGAATCTGTAGACTTCATCCAGGACGTCAACGTCAGCAAAGCGTTCTGGCTGGATGTGCTGCGCGAGCCACAGCAGTCCCAGCCCCCAGCGGGTATCGGGTTGGTCCCAACTGTGAAGATCTCCGGCGAAGGGGATCAGTTGCCCTGTGCGAACAGCGGGCAGAGCCGACCACTGAGGGTCAGCCTGTAGTTGCTCCACCACGTCCACCGCGCTGCCGAAGTAGTTGATGATGTAGATCTGGTCGGCGTCCCACGCGGCGATCTGTTCGAGATTCACCGTCGCCCAACCGCCGCCCGAGGCGGCCTCCGTCCAGATAGGGATTCCACCTGAGAGCGTGACCATCTGCGTCTGGATCCACCCCGCCGGCGGCACGCCGAACGCTACCTCCCCGCCCTTTTCACTATACTGAAGGAGCAGCACGCGGGGCTTCTGAGCATCGGTGAGGCCCTCCGTCGCATCCGCCACGCGCTCCAAGATGCGATCGTAGTAACCCCAGAGCTTCTCCGCACGGTCTTCGTCGCCGAATAGTGCCCCCAGCGTTGCCAGGTCCCGCTCATATTGCTCAGGTGTCTCGAAGTCAAGGTATACCACGGGTATCCCAAGCTGCTCCAGTGTGTCGCCCACGGGATCTTGCATATAGCTCTTCAACAGGACCAAATCAGGTTGCGCAGCGGCGATCTCATCCGCTGCCGCATCGGGCATCAAACGGGTCTTTGCTTCGGCCTCGGGATCTACCAGGTTCACGAACGCGCTTGCAGCCTGGTTAGCCTGGGCCAGTGCAAGCACCCGCTCTGGTGCATCGGGGAACAGGTAGACCGCGTCGTTGAGCATGAAGTTCGCGCGCCCCGTGATGATGATCCTCTGCGGTGGCGAAGCAAGAGACACGGTCCGACCCAGCGCATCCTCCACGGATAGGGACCGCATCGGTGTGCCACCTTGGCAGGCCGATAGACCAGTCAGCGCTACGATGGTGATTCCCAGGACCCAGGACCTCAATCGCATTGTACCCCCCTGACATTCGATTAGTCTGTAGACAAACCCGCGGTGGCCACTACGGCTTCAGCGTGGCCTCGCTCTCATCCAGCCACGTTGCCATGGCCTCAACCTGACCAAGCCGGAAACGATAGACAAGCGCCTCATAGTCCCCGGGTGGAGTTCTGTCCACCGCACCCTGAAGCTCGGCGCACCATGCGCGGCACACGGCCCGCTGCTCGGCGAAGAGCGCCTT
>JAXDDP010000197.1:0-14839 GCA_034676785.1 Anaerolineae bacterium
CCGATCGTGTTGCCGGCGATCAGCAGGCCGCCGGTGTTCTGGAAGGCCTGCACGTCGCCGCCCACGGTGTTGTCGCTGGCGAGCAGGGCCTTGGTGTTCGTGTCGAAGAGAAGCCCACTGTCGATCTCGACGCCGTTGATGGACGCGCCGCCGGAGGTCTTGATCTGGACACTGCCGCCTACGAAGGTCCCGGAGTAGACGTTGACCTGGCCCACGTTGTCGGCCTGGATGCTGCCGCCGACGGATGAGTTCTGATAGACGTTGATGAGCGCCCCGCCGTCGCTCTGGATGTTGCCGTCGACGCGTACGGTATAGGCGTGCAGCGTGCCGTTGCGCTCGACCTCGATGTTGCCCTCGACGCGGGTGCCGTTGAGTGTGCAGCTCGCGTCCTGCGGCACCCGCAGGTTGTCAACCGTGCCCGGGTGTGATGTCCCAATGCAGATGTAGACGTCGGCCCGCACCGGCGTCGCTACGGCCAATACCAGGGTGAGCGCGATCGCGACGCCCCACCCTACCCAACAACCGCCCCGTTGGTTTCCCATGTTCCCTCCATCACCTTCCATCTCGCGGCATCCAGACACACACAGAGAGCGTCGCTTGCGCAACGCCCTTGGACGAATCCAGATGCGCAGCCAGTCCACAGTACTTGCGATAGACCCACATTCCATAAAAGGATCCTACACAGCAAGCCAGTGCTTGTCAAACATGAGTCGGGGGCGTGCGCATCTGGCCACGCGCTGAATCGCTGATGCCGCTGAGAGGCGAATGATTTCGCGGATCTGCCTCCCCAAGACGGCCAGGCGCGGCACCGGCGGCTGGCGTCCAGACGCCTCATGGCTGAGGAGCGGTCACCTGATGAACCCAATCTGGTCCAACTGAGGCTCATCGACAGATAACACCGTCAGCAGCGAGGAGACGCCCCGCACGCACTTCACGATGATCCCAAGCCTCCTGTGCGAGCGCGACCTCGACCCCATCGCGGTCCAGACAAAGCCCAGGAGCACCAAGGAGGCCCGATCACGAGCGACTGGATGGTCGGACTGGGCCAGATGCTCGTGAGCTCGGGCATCGACGGCGCCGACATGGCGCGGTGGATGACGGATCTCCCAGGCATGACTGTGTGACAAACGCAGAGACGGGGAGATCATAGGCGGCTCCGCTGAAGGTATCGCCTTGACTTCCCATGCGACATAGTGTAGCATAGGTATGCTACACTATGTCGCATGGACAGGAGCCGTTATGACCTCACTCCTTGAGCAGAATCGACTGAAAGGTGTCCACCAGGTGGACGAGCAGCGGAATGCTATCCTGAATGCGGCCGAAACCCTCTTCCTGCAGAAGGGCCTGGAGAACACGACGATAGGCGATATCGCCGAGGAAACAGGCATCCATCGTGCCACGGTGTACCGCTACTTTTCGGACCGCGACCCGATTGCCTTTGAGATCGCCGTGCGCATGCTGAGGAAGATCAAGTCCTCTACGGACATCTCCGAGCAGCCTGTCTATCTCGATGCCATCAAAGAAGACACCATAGCGATGATCGATCAGTTCCACCAACTCCGAGACGCCTATCGCTTTCTGGGTATGTTCGACCACCTGTACGGGGATCACTACCCCAACGAGACGCTGGCGTCCTGGTTCAAGGAACAGATCAACGCAATGCGGTGGGGGAAGGGCAGGTTCCACGGCGAGGTCCCGAGCGAGGTGCGATCCCAGGTGGTGATGCTCCTCAACGTGATCGTGAGCTTCTTGGAGAAGATGGCGGCACGAGGAGAGCTGATGGCAAACGAACAGGGCGTGCCGCTGGATGAGGAGCTGAGGCTCTTCAGACAAATGGTCCACGTGTACGTGGATGACCTGATCGCACTGAGTCGGAATACACCGAGCATAGCAGAGTTTGATCCTCCAAGAAGCGCACGTCTCACATAGGCGAACCGTATGGATGCAGAGAAGATCAATGCGCAGATGCAAGCGTACGTTCGCAGCAGAGAGATGGTTGGCGGCGCGCTCATTGTCCGGAAGAGCGGCGCAATCCTGCTGAAGAAGGCGTGGGGCAGTCTTGATGCCGAAGGGAAGCAGCCGGTGACGGATGAGACCATCTACCGAATGGCCTCGATGACCAAACCGGTTACGGCTGTGGCCGTGATGAAGCTGGTGGAACAGGGCAAGGTCGGCCTTGACGACGACCTGACGGACTATATCCCTGCGTTCCGTGACCTGCGGGTCGTCGCCGATCAACGCTATGATTTCTCCGAACAAGCCCTCAAGAAGATCGCCTGGCGGCTCTTGACCTTCCGTCTGGAGAAGGTTGTGACCGTCCCTGCCGCGCGGATGATCACGGTACGAGATCTCCTCTCACATTCCAGCGGACTCGAGCAGGGGATGGTCGGCTTGATCTTGATGCTGAAGATGAAGTACAAAGACGACACACCGGCGACAAGAGCGCAGAAGTACGCGTCGCATCCGCTTGATTTTCACCCCGGAACCGTCGCCAGCTATTCGCCGCTGGCAGGCTTCGATCTGCTTGCGCGTATTGTTGAGATTGCGAGCGGCAGGCCATTCGCAGATTACCTCCAGGACGAGCTGTTCACGCCGCTAGCGATGAACGATGCGACCTTTCACCCGACTGCCGCACAGCGGGCGCGGATCCCGCGGCTCTACCGCTACGGCAAAGGGAAACTGAAGGAGGTGACCGGCAGCAAGAGCGACGTCGACTTCATTGGGCGCATCGGTCCGCACTATACGTCTGGTTCGGCGGGGCTATACGCGACGGTCGAGGACTACGATCGCTTCGTGCAGATGTTGGCCAACGAAGGCGAGCTGGACGGCACGCGCATCCTCAAGCCGGAAACGGTGCGGCGCATGCGCGAGGAAGGCGCCTACGAGCATCTGGAATACCAGCCCGGGCTCGTATGGGGCCTGGGCATGATGATCAGGCAGGATCCAGAGAAAGCACAGATCCATAGCAGCAGGGGGACTTTTGGCTGGAGCGGCCATTTCGGGACGCACTTCTTTATCAGCCCCGCGGACCGTCTTTCGGCCGTGTTCGCGATGAACCGGGCGGACGCCGGTGGGGCGGACTCCCCTATCTCACGGAGACTGGAGGAACTCGTATTTGAACCGTTGAGTGCCTGACAAGAGGTGACAGAAACTCGAGCGGCCCGTGCCTAGCCCGGTGAAGTGATCGATGGCGATGTGGAACTCCTAGCAAAGATCCTGTTACTCAGCAATGTAGAAGGAGATCAGGTCATGACAGCAGAAGCCGTTGTCGAAGAGAAGAAAACACCCCGGAAGAGCCGCGAAGGCTGGATTGTCCCCAGACGCGAGAAGCTCAGCTACTTTATCAGCTCGGGCTCGCACTTCACCGTGCACACGTTCATGTCCGCATTCCTGACGACGTACCTGTTGATGATCGGCGTCCCCCCCGCCGCCTCCGCGACCGTGATGCTTGTCCTCAGGGCTTGGGATGCCGTTAACGACGTTCTCTTTGGCTACTTCATCGACCGCGTCCGCTTCAAGCCGGGGCAGGGCAAGCTTTCGGGCTGGTTTCTCAGCGGGAGGTATCTGCCCTGGTTCCGCATCGCCACGTTCGTGATACCGTTCTCCATGATCATTACGTTCTCGGTGAACACGAACGCACCGATGTGGCTGCGAATCCTCCAATATGCCCTGGGTTACCTGCTCTATGACACCGCCTACACGATCTCGTTCGCGCCGTGGAACTGCATGCTCACCTCCCTGACCAACAACGTCGACGAGCGCAACTTCATTCAGTCGTACAGCGTCCTCGGGCAGGCGCTAGGCTTGGTGCCGGTGCTTTTCCTCGGGACAGCGCTGATCGCAGGGGGTCTTGGGTACACCGGTTCCGCCATCCTCTTCGCGGTCTACGGTTTTCTGCTCACAATACCCGCCATGTTCTTCGTCAAAGAGCGCATTGTCAGCGCGCCGTCTCCGGCTTCTGAAGAGAAGTACTCACTCAAGGAGATGTTCAGGTTCCTGATTCAGACGAAGGAGTTCCTGTACTTCGAGCTGGCGCAGCTCGTCTGGGGCATCCTCGCTACCGGCGGCGCCTACGGGCTGTTTGTGGCCTTCTACATCTTTGGTGATGCCAACCTCGCGTTGCTGTTTGGGCTGTTTCAGTTCGCCCCCACGATATTCCTCCTCCCGTTCTTCCCGATCATCTTCAAGCGCATCAACAAGGTCACGGCCATCCAGATTGCCTGTTTCCTGGTCCTCGTCTCTGGCCTCCTGCTGTATTTCATTGGACCTGAGGGCTTGATGGCGTCCCAAGGGTTCTTCTACCTCCTTCTCTTGGTCCATGGCACGGCAACCGTGTTCTTGGTGATCGCTTCGGCGATGGTTCTGCCCGACATTGCAGAGATGGCGAAGTACCGGACGAATACCGAGCGCGTCGGCATCATCTTCTCCATCCACTCCACCGTGACGAAGCTGGTCAGCTCGCTCGTGGTCTCCGTGTCGCTCCTGCTGCTCGGCGCCTATGGGTGGGTCAGCGTCACTGCCGGGTCCTTCGAAGAACTGAAAGCGCTCAACGCCCAGGGCATCGGCCTGCAGACGCCCCGAGCCCTGGAGGGGCTCTGGAATGTGATGTATCTGTTCCCATCTGTCGGTTTTGGACTCGCTACGCTTGTCTTCCTGCTGGTCAGGATCGACCGGAACCACATCAAGACGATGGTCCGGGCGAATACCGGTGAGATCAGCCATGAAGAGGCTGAAGCGATACTGGCTGCCCAGTAGCGGGCTGGCAGGTGCGTATCCCGGCCTTTGGAGATGACGATGTTGGAAGTCTTTGATGTGCGGACAGAGTATCGCCAGGATCCGTTGGGTATCGACGCCGAGAAGCCACGGCTCTCGTGGAAGATCAGGAGCTCGGAAAGCAACGTGCTGCAGACCGCCTATGAGATCACAGCCTCATCCGATCGCGGCGGGCAGGCTGTGATCTGGAACAGCGGGCGGATCGCCAGCGACGCGTCGCAGCACGTACTGTGGGAGGGCCCGGCCCTCTCCTCAGGGGAGAAGGTCTACTGGAGGGTCAGGGTAGAGACCGGAGATGCCACCGCGGTCAGCCCGACAGCAACCTTCGAGATGGGGCTGCTGCATCCCTCGGACTGGCAGGCGGCGTGGATAGAGCCGGAGGATGCGGTCGACCCCGATGCGGCCAAACCGGCGCCCTATCTCCGCAAGGAGTTCGAGGTCAAAGAGGGCCTGGTGAGAGCCAGGATCTACCAGAGCGCGCATGGCCTGTACGAGTTCTGGATCAACGGCGAGCGCGGCACGGACGACGTCTTTAAGCCTGGATGCACCTCTTACTATGCCAGGACCCAGGCCCAGGCGTACGATATTACCTCGCTGCTTGTGCCGGGCAGAAACTGCTGGGCGGTTATGCTCGGAGACGGCTGGTGGCGCGGCATAACCGGCGGCATAACGCGTAACAACTTCGGATACAAGGTGTCGTTCATCGGGCAGATCGTGCTCACCTACACGGATGGTAGCACAGAGGTGATCGTTTCCGATGAGAGCTTCAAGACTGCCACGGGCGGGCTGTTGAAGAGCGACATGAAGCAAGGCGATCTCTTTGACGCCAGGCTGGAGCCGAAGGGCTGGAAAGAGATCGGGTTCGACAACGCCGGCTGGACCTGCGTGCATGCGGAGAGTGAAGGGCACGGCGATCTCGGGACGTTGATCGCCAGCCGCAGCGTGCCGGTGCGCGAACATGAGATCTTCAACGCCGTAGTGATGAGAACGCCCAACGGCGAAACGGTGCTGGACTTTGGGCAGAACATCGCGGGCTACGTGCGGATGACGCTCCGCGGGGGCAGACCCGGGCAGACCGTCACGCTGGTACACGGCGAAGCGCTCGACGAAGACGGTAACTTCACCCAGAAGAACATCAAAATCGATCCCGCCACCAGGCTGCAGGAAGTCGAGTACGTGATGAAGGGTGAGGCAGAGGAGCACTACACCCCGCTCTTCTCCATCTTCGGGTTCCAGTACGTGCTGATCAAGGGCTATGACGGCAGGATCCAGCCGGGTGATTTCACCGCGGTGGCGGTCTACTCCGCGATGGAGGAGACCGGCGCGTTCACCTGCTCCAACCCCCTGATCAACCAGCTGGTCAGCAACAGCCGCTGGAGCCAGAAGGGCAATTTCCTAGACGTTCCCACCGACTGCCCGACGCGGGAACGCTCCCCGTGGACCGGCGACAGCCAGGTCTACGTCCGGACCGCGACGGACTTGATGAATGTCTATCCGTTCTTCGAGAAGTGGCTGCTGGACTTGACCATCGAGCAGTATGCCAGCGGCAAGGTTGCCAACACCATCCCATCCACCATCAGCATGCACAATCCGGTCGAATGGAAGCGGCAGCGCGAGAAGATCGACACCGTTGCTGATCCGACGATCAAGATGGTCATGCAGATGGCGATGGGAGACCTGGAGAACGGCAGTCTAGCCGACGGCTCAGCAGGCTGGGGCGACACCGCCACGATCACACCCTACACGCTGTATCTCTGCTACGGCGATCCGCGCATCTTGGAAAACCAATATGATGCAGCCAGGAAGTGGGTCGACTACATCGCCCGCGAGGCAGGGAACCCCAACCCCACCTATGCGGACTTGGCATACTACCAGGACCCTGACGATGCGAAATACGTTTGGGATACCGGATTCCACTGGGGTGAGTGGCTGGAACCCGATGTGGTGATTCCGGAAGGGCCGGAAGGGATTCTGTACCTGTACCGGCATCCGCAGTATGCCGTCGCGACCATGTACTACTTCTACTCAGCCAGTCTTGTCTCGAAAATGGCGGCGATCCTGGGCAGACATGAGGATGAGGAGAAGTACAAAGCCATTGCGGCAGACGTGAAGCGCGTCTACAACCGGTACTTCATCCGGGAGGATGGCACGATCACCGAGGGCCGCCAGGCGCCGAACGTGCGCGCCCTGGCCTTCGACCTGGTGAATGAGGCCAAGAGGCAGGCAGTTGCCGCGAAACTGGCGCAGACCGTGATCGAGAACGGCTACCGGCTCAACACCGGATTCCTGGCAACCCCGTTCCTGCTGCATGTTCTGGCGGACAATGGGTACCCGGACCTTGCCTTCAAGGTGCTGGAGCAGGAGCGCAGCCCGAGCTGGCTGTTCAACGTGAAAGCCGGCGCGACAACGATCTTGGAGAACTGGCAGGGGTTCGAGACATGCACCGCTTCCTTCAATCACTACAGCTACGGCGCCGTCTGCGATTTCCTGTTTGCGGGCATCGCCGGCATCCGGCCAGAGATTGAGTATCCAGGCTACAAACGCTTCCTGCTGAAGCCGCTGGTCGGGGGAACGTTGACTCAAGCGCACGCAACGTACGAGAGCGTCTATGGGACGATCGAATCCTCGTGGAAGCGGGACCAAGAAGCAGTGAGGTACGTCTTTGTGGTACCCGCCAACACTACTGCCACTGCCATGTTGGCCGGGGATCCGGCAGCGCTCGAAGACGTGCAGCGAACCTACCCCGACGCGGTGTACGAAATTGGCCGGATCGTCTTCTCGCTCGGCAGCGGCAGGTGGCAGGTGAGCGTACCGCATGGACAGCGTGTCGATTTGCGCCTGTGAGCGTTGCGGCTGTCAGAGACGCCTTCACAGAATAGGCGAATGAGATCTGCGGAGGGGAGATAACGGCATGAGAAGGGTCAGCTTCAATGCAGGGTGGACTTATGCCAAGCAAGGGCAAGTGGCGGCGGCGACGGTCGTCAACCTGCCGCATGACGCGATGCAGGCTGAGGAACGCATCCCTCGCCTGAAGAATGGCAGCTTCACCGGTTTCTACCCGGGCGGCGACTACGTTTACACCAAGACTCTGTTTGGCGACGAAGCCTACGTCGCGAAGACGGTGATGCTCGAATTCGAAGGCGTATACATGGACAGCACGGTCTATCTCAACGATGAGCAGGTTGGGGGCCGGTTCTACGGCTACTCGAACTTCACCGTGGACCTGACCGGCAAGCTCCGCATCGGCCAGGAGAATGAGATCAAGGTGACCGTGCACAACAGCCGGGTGCCCAACGCGCGCTGGTATTCCGGGGCCGGGGTCTACCGCCCGGTGCACCTGATCGTGGGCAATCCCGAGCATATCGACCTGGACGGCGTGAAGATCATCACCCAATCGATCGACCCGGCGGTGATTGAGGTGACCGTTCAGACGGCCACTGTCGCGCCCACCGAGATCCGGACGGACATCTCCTACGATGGCAGCGTGGTGGCAACCTGCGCAGGGGCACGGTGCGAGGTGACCCTACCTGATGCGAAGCTGTGGGATGCCGGTCATCCCCACCTGTACCAGGCGCACGTGTCGCTGATGCGGGACGGGGAGGTTCTGGATGAGGCTGAGGAGCGCTTCGGCATCCGCAAGATCGAGTGGAACGCCAGAGAAGGGCTGAAGATCAACGGGACACCGGTGAAGCTGCGTGGCGGCTGCGCGCATCACGACAACGGCATCTTGGGCGCTTGCGCCTTTGACGCTGCCGAACGCCGCAAAGCCCGGATCCTGAAGGAAGCGGGGTTCAACGCCATCCGCAGCGCGCATCAACCGATGAGCAGGGCGCTGCTCAACACCTGTGACGAGCTGGGCCTGTACGTCATGGATGAGGCCTTCGATACCTGGCAGATGAACGTGGGCCTGTACGACTATGCCCTGGCCTTCGATGAGGATTGGGAGAAAGACATCACCGCGATGGTGCTGAAGGACATGAACCATCCCTCGGTGATCATGGTCTCCACGGGTAACGAGGTGGTCGACACCGCACACGCCTCGGGGGCAGAGCTGGCGGACAAGATGACCCGCTTGATCCACAACCTGGACGGCACCCGGCCCGTCACGGTCTGCCCGAACCTGATCATGAACACGCTGGAGCTGAAGGGGCGGGCGCCGAAGCTCACGGCGCAGACAGAGTTTCGAAGGGAAGACGTCACCGACCCCCTGACCGAGGAGGACGACAGCAAGGTCGGCGGCTCCGTATGGGTCAACCTGTTTGTTGCGGCTGCGCCTATCCTGATGAAGCTCGTGGCGACGCCCAAGGCTTCCGATAAGGCAACCCATGCCACGTATGCCAACGTGGACATCGCCGGTTACAACTACGGTCACAACGCCTACCTGAAGCATCTGGACATGCACCCCGAGCGGATTATCGTCGGCAGCGAGACCCGACCGCCTGACATTGCGAGAAACTGGGCCCTGGTGGAGAAGGACCCGCGTATCATTGGCGACTTTATGTGGACGGCCTGGGAGTACTTGGGTGAGGGGGGCGCCGGCGTGACGGACTATGGGAGACAAACCGGAACGTTCTTCAAGCCCTATCCGGTGATTGCCTCGGGTTGCGGCGCGATCGATCTGACCGGATCCCGGGACACGTTGGCCCACCTGGCGGCGATCGTCTGGGGACTGGAGGATGACCCTTATATCGGCGTCCGTCCGGTCAACCACTCGGGCGAGCGAGTTCACTTTTCCATGTACCGCACGACCGATGCCGTGAACAGCTGGTCGTGGAAAGGTTGCGAAGGCCGCAAGGCGACGATCGAGGTGTACAGCCGGGGCGATGCGGTCGAGCTGATCCAGGATGGCAGATCGCTGGGCAAGAAGCGGCTCAAGGCCTTCGTCGCCAAGTTCAAGGCGACCTACCGGCCCGGCATGCTGGAGGCGGTCAGCTTTGACAAGACGGGCAAAGAGCTAGGCCGCTCCTCGCTCAAAACGGCCTCCACCGAGACCGTGCTCACCGTCTTGCCCGAGACCGACGTGCTGAAGGCCAACGGTGAGGATCTAGCCTTCATCCCCGTCCACATCACCGACAACGAGGGCATTGTGAAGATGCTGGAGGACAGACCCGTTCGCGTGCAAGTGGGCGGCGCGGGAACGCTACAAGCGATCGGCAGCGGCGCGCACCGGACGACGGAAGCGTACACGGGGACGTACTTCACGACCCATCATGGCCGCATGCTGGCGGTGGTGCGGAGTGGGTTTGAGCCGGGCTTGATAAAGGTAGCATTCCGTGCGGAAGGGCTGGCAGAGAAGGAGATCACGATTCGTGTGGCGTGATCTAACCTCGCCACACAGACGAGGTACGCGGCTGCCAGTCCACTGATCGGGATCTGCAGGCACAAAGGGAATGATGGCACATGAAGATCACCAAAGACACAAGACTGAAGGATCTCGACAGCGCTCCGGAGTTCCTTCAGGCGAGAGGCCAGCTTATCTCCGGCAGTAGCGACATGTTCAGCGGCGAGAGTGGCGAGCTGACGCTGGAGGAACTCCAGCGTAAGAACCCGACCTGGAATCACCGCGACATGATCTATGGCTTGGAGCGTCTGCAGGAGGCCTCCCGAACGGGCGACCCATACGTGTACCGGGTCTATCCAGATGAGGAGGTAGAGAAGGATCCGCATCTGGGCCAAGTCCAGCTCATTTATCTACCCACCAGCCCGGAGAGCAACGGTACTTACGCGATTCTGCTTGCCGGCGGTGCGTATGGCGCCGTATGCACCATGGTGGAATCGCTTCCCGTTGCTGCGAAGCTCAACGAACTGGGCATCACCTGCTTCTGCCTGAATTACCGAACTGCGGTTCAGGAGAGCTTCGTGACCGGCCTGATGCCAAAACCTCTGGACGATTTGGCTGCTGCGTGGCGGTTCATCAAGTCGCACCAAGGCATCTTTGGCGTACAGGCGGAGAACTACATCGTGGGCGGATTCTCCGCAGGGGGGCATACGGCGGCACTGTGGGGCACCGGGCACCTGGGCTTCCGCAAGTACGGCATCCCCGCTCCCAACCTGCTGCTGTTGGGCTATCCGCTGATCAGCATAGAAAACCAGAAGCCGGGACAGGTTACCGATTTCATCAGTCTCGGCCTGTTTGGTGCCGGCTATACCGTTGAGGATGTCCGCCGGTATGCCGCTCATCGGCATGTGGACGCGGGCTATCCCAAAGTCTATCTGGTGCAAAGCATGGATGATGACGCCGTCTCTCCTAAGGATTCCGAGGACCTTGGCATCGCTCTGGAAGGAGCCGGCGTCCCCTCCCGCATGGAGCGTCCCGATTCCGGCGGTCACGGGTTTGGCCTTGGCTCTGCCACGCCGGTGAGCGGTTGGGTGGAGCGGGCCATGGCATTTCTGAGTGAGTAACCGGGTGGGTTAGCCGTGAGAAATCGAATGGCGACCTCTGACCCGGCAGTTACGGAACGAGAACGAGAGCACGCCCGGCTCTCCACCCACATCGCGACGCAGGGCATCGTATTGCTAGAGAATCGGGGCTGCCTGCCTTTCGATGATACAGTCAGAACCCTTGCCCTGTTCGGCAATGGCGCCCGTCGTACGCTGAAGGGCGGAACCGGTTCGGGTGATGTGAATGTCCGCAGCTTTGTCACCGTGGAGCAGGGACTTCTGAAGGCGGGGTACAACGTCGTGACCACACCGTGGCTGGACGAATTTGACGCGGTGGTAGGCAAGGCGAAAGACGCCTACTATGACGAGATCCGGGAGTCGTCCAAACAGGGGGCATTGGTTGGCCTTCTGACGATGATGCGCAATCCTTTCCGTGAGCCGGACTTCCGCTGCCTGAGCGGGCAGGAGCTGGCACAGTACCCTGCCGATACCGCCATCTACGTACTCTCCCGCAGTTCTGGTGAAGGGGCTGACCGCAAGCCGGTCGAGGGCGATTACGATCTGAATCAGCAGGAGATACACGATATCACGCTGTTATCAGAACGGTACAACCGATGCGTCTTGCTCTTGAACACAGGCGGTGTGATCGACCTGTCGCCTATCCGGGACCTGCCGGGGCTTGGCGCGATCATGCTGATCAGTCAGGGCGGAAGCGGAATCGGCGATGCCGTGTCAGCGATGCTCTCCGGCAGGGTGACGCCCTCCGGCAAGCTGACGGCAACATGGGCAAGGTCCTATGCCGACTATCCCTTTGGCGACGAGTTTGCCGCAAATGACGGCAACATCCACGACTCATACTACAAGGAAGGCATCTATGTAGGCTATCGCTACTTCGATACTTTCTGCATAGAGCCCGCATGGCCGTTTGGCTTTGGCAGATCCTACACCGATTTCGCCATAGCCGTCCGAACCGTCGCCCTGGAAGAGAACACGGTCACGGTGCTTGCCACTGTGACGAACATCGGCAAGCACTTTGCCGGGCGTGAGATCGTCCAAGCCTACGCCAGCGCGCCGGATGGCGAACTAGATAAGCCGTATCAGGCGCTGGTGTCTTTCGGGAAGACCAAGACGCTCCTTCCGGGAGAATGTCAAACCTTGACGCTTTCGTTCCCGTTGGAAAGGCTCGCGTCATACAGTGAGCGTAAGGCTGCGTGGGTTCTGGAGCGTGGAGACTATGTCCTGCGCTGTGGCAGCAGCTCGAGAGACACCGAGGTCGCGGCGGTGTTGACCGTACCCGAGACCGTCCTCACGGAGCAGTGCAGGAACCTTTTGCGTTCGGAGAAGGTGGAGGCATGCCAGCCGGTTCGCGGGGCGTGCACCCCGGTTCGCGGGGCGTGCACCCCGGTCCGCGGGGCGTGCACCCCCGTTCCCGGGGCGTGCGCCGAGCAGTATCCGGACGCAGTGCACCTTATCGTGGATGTGACTGGGCTCCCGGTTGTCGTGCATACCTACTCAGGGCACGTCCCGGAACAGACCGCCCCAAAGCAAGTTCCGTTCGATGGTGTGAGGGCCGGCCAAGCCTCCGCTGGGGAGCTCGCCGCACAGCTGTCGGCGGAGGAGCTGGCGACGCTGTGTGTCGGTGCCACGCGAATCAGCCTAACGGATTTCAGCGTTATCGGCAATTTCTCCAACGAGCTGCCCGGTGCTGCCGGCGAAACCACCACTCTGCTCGGGGCGTATGGCATTCCCCATGCGACGATGGTAGACGGTCCCGCTGGTATTCGTGTCAACCCCAAGATCTACAAGAAGGACGGGCTGTACACCAAGAATCCTGCAGAGGACCCGATCTTCGGACTCATCCTGCCGCCGGAGCAAGCGCAGGTAGACCTGACAGGCACGGTCACCCAGTATCAGTACTGTACCGCACTGCCCATTGCCACAATGCTAGCCCAGACATGGGATCTGGCGCTTCTGGAGCAGGCAGGACGACTCGTGGGTGCCGAGATGGAGGAGCTGGGCGTCGACCTATGGCTGGCTCCCGGCATGAATATCCAGCGCAGTCCCCTTTGCGGCAGGAACTTTGAGTATTTCTCGGAGGATCCGCTCGTCTCTGGCCTCTGCGCGGCTGCGATCACCAAGGGTGTACAGCACTACCCGGGCAAGGGCGCGACGATCAAACATCTGGCTGCTAACAGCCAGGAGACCAACCGCAACTACAACAACTCCCACGTGTCGGAGCGGGCTTTGCGCGAGGTGTATCTCAAGGCTTTTGAACTGTGCGTCAAGGCGTCGCATCCGCTCGCCGCCATGACTTCCGTGAATCTCGTCAACGGTGTGCACACAGCGAACGACCGCGACTTGCTAACAGCGGCGCTGCGAGATGAGTGGGGTTTTGACGGGGTGGTTATGACCGACTGGGGAGCCACCAGCAACCTTGGCCGAAACCATGGGCAGAAATACGACTGTTCCTCTTCAGCACTCTGCATTCACGCCGGTAATGACCTGATCATGCCGGGATCGCAGCGGGATGTGGACCGCATTCTAGCCGCACTCGCGGATGGCAGTCTTGCGCTTGGTGAGCTTCAACGCTGTGCGGAGAATCTCCTGCGCTTGCTTTCACGGATCGCCAGCTGAGGGACGCGATATGAAGGAAAGAGACAAGGTCCAGTTCTGGGATACCTCCGCGCTGACGGAAACCGCCGCCATTCGCAGCCGCTGCGACGCTTCTTACGTCGAGACACAGCTGAAATCGCGGTTCCCTGAGGAGACTATCCGCGTAGCTTCGGCTAACGTCAATGAGACCGGGGCATACAGGAGGGAATCCAGTCTCGCTATGAAGCTCCTAACCGGCTTCTCTCCGATCAGGGATCTGCCTCCCTACTGCGAGGTACAGGTTGACCACCAGACCGGTAGATTCACCGAGCGCATCACCGTCTGGTCGCCTTTGGCGTGGAACGACCGCTTTGCTGGTACTGCAGGGGGTGGCACCAGTACAGGGGGTGTCCGGTACATCATGGCGCCGAACAACACGGTAAGAGGGTGGACGCTGCCCTTTGCGCTTGTGAACGGCTTTACCGCCGCCACCGGCGATGCGGGCAATCCCACCGACAACCACAACTGGGCCGTTGACGCGGGCACACGCGAACTGAACTATGATCTGATCGAGAACTGGCGGGCAAGAGGCACACACGCCATGACCCTGTTCGGTAAAGCCGTGGCTGAGATACTCCACCAGCGTCCTGTCCGCTATGCTTATATGAACGGGGCTTCGGGTGGCGGACGGCAGTCCATGGTGGAGGCCCAGGAGTTCCCCCAAGATTATGACGGCATTTGGGCGTCCTGCCCCGCCATCAACTGGTCGAGGTTCGTGCTGGCGGGTTTCTGGCCCACAGCCGTGATGAACAGCTACGGTCACATCCTGAAGCCCGACAAAATGAAGTATTTCACCGCCGCCGCCCACGACAGTGTCGGCGGAAGAGATGCCTACTTCAGGCTAGGGCATAGGGTGGATTTTGACCCCGAGGCACTGATTGGTCAGAGCACCAGAGGCGGGCCGGTAACCAAGATGGATGCCACGGTGATGAAGGAGATCTGGAACGGCCCCCGGCGCAGCAACGGCGAACGGCTGTGGTATGGTTTCCGCCCTGGTACCAAGTTCTGGAATGTGGGACTCCCGGTGGGTTTC